>JAGWFU010000086.1 GCA_028867845.1 Microcaldota archaeon
CAATAGAGCCTCACAACGGCCTTGTGGAGGCAGGAAACGGATTGGTTGCGCAGGCCGAGGCTGAGCTCCTAGTCCAGAAGGACGGATGCAAGATAATAACCAAGTGAATATGCTGTATGCCTACATTTATGGTCTAAACCACATATTATTTATATTTGTAGGCATACAATATTAATGTGCCATTCATAAAAAAGTTAAGGAGAAACGGCAACGTCTACTACTATCTTGAGCATAGCGTCAGGGATGGGGATAACGTATACAAGAAGAGGAAGTATCTCGGCAAACGCATACCGGAAGAGATAGCGCGCATCAAGACAGAATTTGTGGAAAGCGTATACGAAGAGCAATGGTACGCCAAATTCGAGGAGATAAAGGTCTGCTACGGCAAGGCGATCAGGAAGACGCCCCAAACCGTCAGGGCCAAGAACACCGAGGCGTTCATGGTAAGGTTCACCTATGACACTCAAAGGATAGAAGGTTCCAAGCTGAGCCTTCAAGACACCTCTAACCTGCTTACTCGCAAGGTGGCTCCTAAGAATGGCTCTCTTGACGACATAAAGGAGGCTGAAGCCCATAAGAAGGTCTTCTATTCTATGCTCAGCGAGAAAAAGGAACTGTCCCTTGGTTTGGTTCTAAGTTGGCATTCTAGACTTTTTGATGAGACTAAACCAGATGTCGCAGGCAAAATAAGGGACTATCCAGTGATAATCTCCGGAAGTGAATTCATACCCCCTAAAGCAAACAGGATTCCTGAGCTGCTCGAGGAGTTCTTTGACTGGTACTCTGAAGCAAGAAAGGAATCCAACCCCATCAAGCTTGCCGCTCTTGTCCACCTCAAATTTGTCACAATACACCCTTTCGGTGACGGCAACGGTAGGATATCCAGGCTCATGATGAATTTCGTCCTGAACAGGCACGGTTATCCGATGTTGGACATAAAATACACAAGTAGGAAGGACTACTATGTGGCCCTAAGGGAGGCACAGTTGGGTAAAGACGAAAACGAGTTCCTTGTCTGGTTGTTCAGGAGATATATTCAGGAGAACGAGATGTATCTTTAATCTTCTAATTTGTGTTGAATGTATGCTCCTAAACCTAAAAGAATAGCCGCTGCAACAAAAAAGTACCAATATTTCAAGCTATATATTGGATATGTTACAAGAGCTGCGCCGAATACTGCAAGCGAAAGATTCTGCAACCATGTCGCAAACGTTTTTTGCCATCTTAAACCCTCTTTGTTCCCCATCAAAACCCCTAATATAAAAAATTACTCACATTTCGTGTAGCCGCACGAATGACATGTCATACAGCCGTTCTCGTTAGCCATCGACCTCTCGCTGCACTGCGGGCACATGCTGAGCGGTATCCCCTCCGCGCCCTTTGTCTGCTTTATCGGGGAGTACTCCTTGGCCGGCAAGGCCTGCACCGCCTCCTTGCCAAGCGTGACCGCCAGCTTCTGGTTCAGGCTGGCCTGCCCCGTCGCCATCTCCAGCGCCTTGCTTATGGCGTCTGGCACGCTGTATAGCTTGAGCCCGTGGTCCCACATCACGGCGTTGGACCTTATCCCCTTCAAGCTGGATATCACCTCCTCTATGTCGCCACCGCCCTGCAGGTACTTGCTAATCAACCTTCCGATTGCCTCGCAGTAGCTCTTCTCCTCGCTTCCTGCCTTGCCAAGCTCTATGAACACCTCCCTTATCCTGTGCGGATCCGAGTTCGCAGTCAGGTAAAGGGTTCCCTGCGGGACTTCCAGCCTTACGGTCTTGCCGGTCATCATCTGCGGCCTCTTCCACACGACCTCCATTGCTGCAGCGGTGGCAGGAACCTTCTTGGCGTCGTTCTCCTTCTGCTTCTCGTCAGTTATGAGTATGCCCTCCCTTGATCCCTCCCTGTATACCGTTATGCCCTTGCATCCCGCCTTCCATGCCTGGAAGTAAATCTGCTCTACCGTCTCGACCGTTGACTCGCTGGCGATGTTGACCGTGGACGATATCGCGCTGTCTATGTGCCTCTGTATCACTCCCTGCATCTTCACCCTGAAGTCGGGCTGTATCTTGTGCGCTGGCACGAAGTACTCCGGAAGGTCCTTGTCGTCTGTTATTCCTGCGAGCTTCATGTACTCCGCCACGAGCGGGTGGTACACCTTGAAGTATTCCTGGCTTAGCGACTCAGACCTCCTCGTGTATCCAAACGCGAAGATCGGCTCTATGCCACTTGAGGTGCCTGACAGCACCGCCCCACTGCCTACCGGCGGTACTGTTAGTATCGCAACGTTCCTTAGCCCGTACTCTGCTATCTTCTCCTGCGTGTCCGCGTCTAGCCCCTTTATGAACTGCATGGAGAGGTGCTTCTCCTTGTCGAACATCAGGAACGATCCCTTCTCCCTGGCTATCTCGGAGCTCTCGTCGTACGAGGTCTTCTTTATGCTGTTGAACAAACTGTCTGCGAACGCCAGCGCCTGGTCGCTGTCGTACTTTATCTTGAGCTTGGCGAACATGTCCGCGAGACCCGTGACTCCGAGCCCGATTCTCCTGCTGTCCTTGCAGGCCTGCGTCTGCTCCGGCAGCGCGTGCTTCTCCATGTTGTAGTCAAGCACGTTGTCCAGGAACCTCACCGCGTACCTGACAGTCTTCTCCAGCAGCTTCCAGTCCATCGCAGCCTTGTCGTTGAACGCATCAGTCACGAAGGCCGAGAGGTTTATGCTGCCAAGGTCGCATGCGCCGTACG
>JAGWFU010000087.1 GCA_028867845.1 Microcaldota archaeon
TACGACCTGGACGCCCACGGCATGAGCGTGCGCATACAGATAGTGAAGAGCGGGGACTTCATGCCGTACTACAACCTCACCTTCCCGGGAATAGGCAACGCGACAAAGCTGCTGATAAACTCGCTGAGGGGCGAGCTCATATCCATGGTGCCGATAGACCCGACAAAGATAGAGGACAAGGATTACCTGGACGAGCTGAACAACAAGTACATAGAGGCCAGCACCATACTCATCGACAAGTACATACCCGACACCAGCCTTGACACTAAGAAGCTGCTCACCTCATACGTGCTCAACATGATGCTGGGCCTGGGCGACCTGGAGGCGCCGCTCTCCGACGACAACCTCGAGGAGATCGCGGTCAACGGGGCCAAGGACTTCATATGGGTGTTCCACAAGGTGCACGGCTGGTGCAAGACCAACATAAAGCCCGCGAGCGAGGAGCTCATCTACGACCAGTCTGAGCAGATAGGAAGAAGAGTAGGAAGAAGCATAAGCAACCTGGCCCCGCTTATGGACGCAGAGCTGCCGGACGGCTCTAGGGTCAATGCCACTCTCTATCCGGTCTCGCAGACCGGCAACACGATCACGATAAGGAAGTTCGCCAGGAACCCGTGGACCATGCCCGCGCTGATAAAGAACGGGACCGTCACCACTGACGTGGCCTCCCTTGTCTGGCTCTGCATAGAGAACGAGATAAGCCTCATCTTCTCCGGCGGAACCGCAAGCGGCAAGACCAGCTTCCTCAATGCGTCCAGCATATTCTTCCCCGCCAACAGGAGGATAATATCCATAGAGGAGACAAGGGAGCTGACTCTGCCCAACTTCCTCCAGTGGATACCCATGGTGGCAAGGGAACCCAACCCCGAGGGCAAGGGAGAGGTCACCCTCTACAACCTCATGATAAACGCGCTGAGGCAGAGGCCGGACATAGTGCTCGTGGGGGAGATAAGGACCGAGAAGGACGCGGAGACGCTGTTCGAGGCGATACACACCGGCCACTCGGTGTACGGCACTGTGCACGCGGACAACGCGCAGGACACTGTGATAAGGATGACCAACCCCCCGATAGGCATACCCAAGATAATGCTCAACTCCATAGGCGGCTTCGTGGTGCTTTTCAGGCACAGGACCAAGAACATAAGGCGCGTGCTCGAGTTCGCCGAGGTGCTCCACGACGGCAACGCCAACGTGCTCTACAAGTGGAGCGTGAGGAACGACAAGATATCGCAGATAAGCGACCTCACCAGGCTGGCGGAGACGCTAATACTATACGGGGGGCTCACGAAGAAGGAGATACTAGACGACGTGGCGCAGAAGAGCAAGGTGCTCGACTGGATGGTCAAGAACGACGTGATGGACGTCGACGACTCCGGGTTCGTAGTGGCGAACTACTACAAGGACAAGGCCAAGGTGCTTGGGATAGTTGACAGCGGCCAGAACTTCTCGAGGGAGCTGTTCTGAGGCGATACCATGGATGAAAACTACGAAAAGCTTCTCAAGGTCGTGGAGTCGATAGAGGCCGCTGCAAAGCCAGAGGAGGTCAACTTCGTGGACACCACCAACATTGAGGACCAGCAGCTCTCTGCAAGGAGGCCGCAGTACTCGGAGATGCTCAAGCTTATCTATGGGATAGAGTCCAGGAACGTAGCCGAGACAAAGCAGCAGGGTGCGCAGATGAGGCAGCAGGAGAGGGCGCAGCAGGACGCGCAGGTGCAGCAGGAGCGCGCCGTCGCTCAGCGCAGGCCGATATCTGTTCAGTTCCCAAGGGCACCGGAGCTCAACATCGGCAGCACCATATCGAAGGGCGCAAGGGGCGGCCTGGGGAAGATGGAGGAGGAGAAGGCGGCCGTGGGCAGGGAGTTCGGCGCGCTCGCAAAGGACATAGGCGCGCTCGAGCCGAGGGTTAAGCTGATGACGGTAAAAAAGATAAACACAAGGTCGCTCGTACTCCCGAACCTCTCCGTGTCGGACCAGCTCGTTGAGCTGGAGAGGATAGCGCAGGGGCTCAAGGAGGGAGTTTTCGACCAGGACCAGCTCTCTGTGATTAGGCAGGAGGTGATGGGTCTTGCGCAGACCGTAAGGCAGGCTGCGCAGTCGCACGACTCGATATCCACAGCGAGGGACCAGAGGCTAAGTGAGGTCCTCTCAATGATGAACGGATGATAAGACATGTTCGGCAAAAAGAAGAAGATAATCAACGTCGGTGGCAAGGAGATAGAGCTTGAGCCAAAGCCGACGAAGGTAGGGTTCTTCAGCTTCGGCAAGCCGAAGCCAAAGGCTCCGCAGCAGCCGCAGCCGGCACAGCCCGCCCAGGCCACTAAGCCTCAGGCACCGCAGCAACCGCCTCAGCCAGCCCAGAGGCCGCCGTGGACTGCCCCAACCCAGCAGCCGCAGAAGCCCATCGACGTCAAGCCCGGAATGGGGATGGGCGACATAAACATATACAGGAAGCAGGAGCAGGCCGCGCAGTCGCCGCAGTCGATAATAAACCAGCCAGCCAAGCCGCCCCAGAGGCCCTCGATATTCCAGCCGCGCCCCAAGCCGCAGCAGCCAATGCAGCCCACGAGGCCCGCGCAGCAGAGGCCGCAGCCTGGGGTGCCGGCAGGGCCCACGCCGTGGAAACTCTACCTCGCCAGCGTTGCTGCGAAGCACAAGGGGCTCGAGGAGGGGCTGAGGAAGCAGGGCATAAAGGGCTCGGCGATAGACTTCGTCCAGCGCAT
>JAGWFU010000088.1 GCA_028867845.1 Microcaldota archaeon
AAGGTCGGGCATAGGGAGCACCGAGCTTCAGAGACGTCACTGGGCCTCAACGACCTTCGTCTCTATCCTGGCGTTCTTGAAGGCGCCTCTCTTCTTCATGCTTCCCCAGCAGTCCTTGCATATTACGAGCCTGGTGGTCTTGTTGAACCTGCCCGAGCTCTTGACGCAGTTGAAGCATATCACCCTGTTGCAGTAGCTGCACTTCTCGTTCTTGAATATCTCTCTCTTGCATCTCTCGCATGCCATTGTCATTTCCGCACCGTTCTTAAACGAATATAAATTGGTATTGTCAATGTAACTGTAATAGGGTTGCCCTATACAAGCAGACTCAGGTATTAATTATGCGCGTATATATAAAAACCTATGGCTGTACCCTCAGCCAGGCCGGCAGCGGCTCGTGATAGCATGTATTCCAGCGAGATAAACGATTTCCTGAACAAGGGCGGCATAAGCGTGGGCGACAAGGTAAAGATCGAGTCGGACGACGTCAACATAGAGGGGGAGATAATGCCGAAGACCGAGGTGGGCAACCCCGACACCCTTGTGATCAAGCTTGAGAACGGCTACAACGTGGGCATAGCGTACTCCAGCGAGCTGAGGATATCGCTGCTGAACAAGAGGAAGGGGAAGATAGAGTTCCCCAAGGCCAAGATAAGGCCGAACAAGGATCTACCCTCTGTTGAGCTCATCTACACCGGGGGGACCATAGGCAGCAAGGTGGACTACAAGACCGGCGGCGTGTACATGCTGACCAAGCCCGAGGAGCTGCTCTACGAGGTGCCGGAGGTATCCGAGATCGCCAACATAAGCATAAGCAACCTGTTCAACATAGCGAGCGAGGACATGTCGTTCCACGAGTGGCAGAAGATAGCTGAGCAGGCAGCCAAGTCGCTCAACAAGGGGGCAAGAGGAGCGATAGTCACCATAGGCACTGACACTATGCACTACGCATCAGCGGCGCTGAGCTTCATGCTCAAGAATCTCAACGCACCAGTAGTGCTCACCGGAGCGCAGAGGAGCAGCGACAGGGGTTCCAGCGACGCCTTCTTCAACCTCAAGGCAGCGGCTAAGATAGCCGCGAGCTCTGACATAGCGGAGGTGGGAATATGCATGCACAGCTCCAGCTCCGACGACAGGTGCCATTTCATACGTGGCACACACGTCAGGAAGATGCACACCTCAAGGAGGGATGCATTCAGGCCAATAAACAACAGGCCGATAGCATTCGTGGACCAGAAGCTGAACATAACGTACAAGGACGATTACGCAAAGATCGAGGCGAGGCCGAAGGAGAAGGTCGAGGCCATGACCAGGTTCGAGAGCAAGGTCGCGCTGGTCGGCATATATCCCAACTCCGACCCGGCCATACTCGACTTCCACGTGAGCAGGGGATGCAAGGGGATAATACTCGAGGGGACTGGCCTGGGCCACGCACCGGTATCAACAATACACGACGAGCTGAACTGGCTAAACTCCATAAAAGCGGCTGTGGACGCTGGCGTAGTGGTGGGTATGACCTCACAGTGCATATACGGGAGGGTCAACCCGAACGTCTACAGGAACCTGAGGATACTGAGCACGAGCGGTGTAGTCTACTGCGAGGACATGACGCCGGAGACCGCCTATGTGAAGCTCGGCTGGCTTCTCGGCAACTACAACGCCGAGCGGGCAAAGGACATGCTCAACAAGGACATCCGCGGCGAGATAACCAAGAGGATAGAGTTCGACGAGAATTTTTTGGTTTAGCTGATTTTGATGGTTGACCAGATCGGAAAAGGGAGGGAGCACTACAAGCAGATAGGCTTCATGTGCGGCCTGGAGATACACCAGAGATTGTCAACCAAGGAGAAGCTGTTCTGCAGCTGCCCCACCAACATACTGGGCAAGGGCGCCACGCCATCATCGAGCATAAGCAGGTACCAGAGGGCCGTGGCCGGCGAGCTCGGCTCTGTCGACCTCTCAGCTGAGTTCGAGGAGGGGAGGAACAGGAAGTTCAACTACAACATATACGACGGCAATGTCTGCCTAGTCGAGCTTGACGAGGAGCCCCCGCACGAGCTGAACAGGGAGGCGCTGGAGGCCGCGCTCTCATTCGCGTCAGCGCTAAAGATGAGGATAGTCAACGAGCTCCAGCCCATGAGGAAGGAGGTTGTGGACGGCAGCGACCCTAGCGCGTTCCAGAGGTCGATATTCATAGCCCTAGACGGTGCAATCAGCGTCGACGGGATAAGGATAAACATACCATCCATGTTCCTCGAGGAGGAATCAAGCGGAATCGGCGCGAACGAGGAGCAGAGCATAACCTACAACACCGACAGGCTGGGAGTGCCCCTCATAGAGATAGACACTGACCCGTACATACCAGACCCCGCCACTGCGAAGAAGGTCGCGCTGCACATAGGTACCATGCTTAGGATATCCGGCAAGGTGCAGAGGGGAATCGGCTCCATAAGACAGGACGTCAACGTATCTATAAAAGGAGGGGCGAGGGTCGAGATAAAGGGGGTGCAGGACCTGGATCTCATCGACAGTTTCCTCGAGAACGAGATACTCAGGCAGCAGAACCTGATAACGATCAAGGCGAAGCTGTCAACTGCAAAGGCTCATGTGATGGAGCCGGTTGAGCTTACACACATGTTCAAGGCTACCAAGGTTGAGATAATAAAGAAGAA
>JAGWFU010000010.1 GCA_028867845.1 Microcaldota archaeon
GAGCTGTAGCTGAAGAGCCCCGCCTGCAGCGGAGGGACCGAGAGCCTGTAGCTGCCGTATCCCGTTGTGAACACTATGTTGCCTGGAGAGAGAGCGCTCTTGGTCTGGTTCGCGTATGTGACGCTCCACACCATGTTGGACTGAAGCCCTGTTTCGGAGAATACGCTCTGCTCGCTGAATGCTATCTGCCTCGAAGACCCGGAGACGGCGTTGCCGGACTGCGGAGACGGGGACAGGGTCACGCCGTTATACACGACGTTCGATATGCTGAAATTGTAAATCCCGTTAGCGCTGAGGTACTGTATGCGCTGGGAATTGGAGCTCTTGGAGATTCCGTTGAATGCCGCCTGCCACGTGGCATTTGCGGGGAGGCCGCCCTCCGTGAACGTGGTGTTGAGGTATACTGGGGCCGGAACCGTGGTCGTTGAGGAGGAGCCGACAGAGCTTGAAGAGGAGGATGAAGAAGATGATGAAGAGGAGGAAGAGGAGGTTGTAGTCGCTGCCGTGGTAGTGGGCGGAGGTATCGATGAGGTAGCCGTAGTGGGGACCGTGGACGCCGCGGTAGTGGAGGTGGAGGCGGAGGTTGTGGATGTGGCCGGGACAGTGGTCGTGGGCTGCACCGTGGATGATGTGGGGGGGATGGATGACGAAGTGGAAGAGGATGAGGTTGACGCAGACGAGGTTGACGCAGACGTGGTCGACACCGATGAGGATGAGGAGCTGCTCGATGTCGTTGCTATGGTAGTCGAGGTGGACGGTATGGATGAGGTCGATGTGGTGTTTGCGGGCTGGCTGAAGGCGGTCTGCCTCTTGGTGAATATGTGCATGCTCATCTGTGCCGGGGTGTGCAGAACGGCAAAGACTATGAGGATGACGAGCGAGGCGTGGAGCGCGCCGCTGTCGTATAGCATTTTGCCCAAGTTTATCGCTAAAGGTTATGCAGCAAAGTAATAAATCTCATCCCCTTCTGAACAGCCCGAGGAGCCGGGAGAGGAAGCCCTGGCCGCCTGCGCCGCTCTCCTTCTGCTCGCCCCTTGCGGAGTATATCCTCGAGAAGTCCAGCATCGCCCTCGAGAAGGGCGCCCTCTTCCTGTAGAGGTAGGCAGGGATGTGGGCCGCTATGCTCATCGGCACCGAGTCGTCCTCGGGGAATGCCGCCTCAACACGCGCGCCGTACGCGCTCTCTATCTCCCTCGGACTGAGCTCGAACGCCCTCCTCCTCACGCGGTTGACGACGAGGCTGTGCCTTATGTGGTACCTGTCGAATATCTGCGATGACCTTATCGCGCTCGTGGTGGCCTGCATGTCAGGGGTCATCACTATCAGCGCCTCGTCTATGTTGACGAACACCTCCTTCGTGAAGCCGGGGGGGGTATCCATCACCACGAAGTCGTACTTGGTCTGGTGCAGCATGCGCGCGAACCTCGCTATGCTCTCAGGGTTTGGATCATACTGCTTCTGGCTCAGCTCGCCGCACAGGACGTGCAGGCCGGTGGGAGGGTGTATGGTGGTGACGCTGGCCAGCCTGGTCCTGCCCCTCTGCACCGCCCTGAAGCCGGAGCCGACCTCCTCCAGCCCGAGGTGCATCGCCACCACCGGGTTGACGTAGTCGTCGTCGACAAGGAGCACGCTGTACCCGAGAGCCTTGAGTATGATGGCAAGGTTGACTGAGATTGTGGTCTTGCCCACTCCTCCCTTCTGCGACGACACCCTCACCAGGTACGGCTGCGCCATCTAACCCCTCCCGAAAAGAAGCCTGAAGGCGGCGGCTATCCTCGCTAGCAAGCCGTTGGATTTCTTGGCCTGGAACTCGAAGCCCATCTTGGTTATGTACTTCTCGGCGAGCTGGCCTATTGCGGAGGAGAAGGGGGCGCGCCTGTTCATCAGATATGCGGGTATCCTCTCCGAGACGCCGATAGGCACTATCTCGCTGTCGGGCAGCACGGCGAGTATGGTGCCGTCGTACATCTCCTCCATCTCATTGATGTGGAGCTCGTAGCCCTTGTTCCTGAACTTGTTGACCACCAGGCCGTGCTTCAGGTGCGACCTGTCGTAGTCGTTGGCTAGTCGTACGGCGCTGACGCACGACGACATCTCAGGGGTGGTGACGATTATCGCCTCCCCGAAGTTGCCGAACTCCTCGTCTGGGAAGAAGCCGGGCGGCGTATCCATTATCACGAAGTTGTACGTGCTCTTGAAGACCTGCTTGAACAGCCTCTGCATCTGCGCGACGGTGGGGTTGTGCGGCCTCGAGACTATCTCGCCGGGCAGCACGTCCAGCCCTGAGGGGTTGTGGCGCACCACGCTGCCCTCAAGCGTGGACTTGCCGAGCAGGACAGCGCGCACCCCGGTGTTCGCTCCCTCTATACCCAGGTGTATGCCGACGCTGGGGTTTATGAAGTCCGCGTCGATGAGCAGCACCTTGCTGCCCGCTAGGCTCATCGCCATCGCCAGGTTGACCGATGCCGTGGTCTTGCCCACTCCCCCTTTCTGCGAGGACACCCTGATGACGTACGGCTTACTCAACTTGATCACTCCTCTTTATCTGCTCCCTTATCCTTATCAGCTGCTCCGACCTGTCCTTCCTGTACCTCGGCCTCCCCGGACCCTGACTCCTTATGTAAACCGCGGCATAGACCAGCAGCGCAAGCGCGGCGGCGGCTCCCGCGGCGATGGCGATGTCCTTCATCTGCACGTTTATGGATATCCCCGGATGCTGCCCAGCCGATGCGGGGGATGCGGCGGCAGCAGGAAGCACGACGACGGGGAGGGAGTAGCTCTGGGTGGAGTTGCCCTGGCTTATGGTCAGCCCGAGAAGCTCGGTGCCGGGCGTCGACGGGGTCGTGACCTTGAACCTCGCGGATACCTGCTGGTTGGAGCTCGCGCTTATCTGCTGCGTGGAGCCCGATATCAAGGTGCCAGGCGGCCCTGTGAGCACGAAGGTTATCTGGCTCTGCGTTATCCCTGTGTACAGCACCGAGGCCGCTATCTCGTTTGTGTAGTTGGTGTAGAACGTGGGTATGTTTATGTTGAGCACTCGAAGAACACTCTGCGGGGCGGGCGCCTGCGGCACCACGAACACGGTGTTAACCCTCTGCAGTAGCGCCTGGTTCTGCGGGTTCTCTATAGTGTAGTAAGCGTATATCTGCTGCCCGACGGGCAGGTAGCCGATGTTCCAGGTTATCACGTAGTACGCGCCGTTGGAGGTTACGGTGGCCGGAGCCCCGTAGGCGGTTATCTGAGATGCGCTGGTGGCGACGCCAAGAGGTATCCTTGTCTGCAGAGTGAAGTTGCTGGTAGAGCTGTTGTACGGGCTAGTTATCTTTATGACCCCGCTCGCCGTGTGCGTATTGTTGGTGAGCGAGACCTGGGGCTGTATGTTCGGATACTGGCCCGAGTTGCTCTGCACGCTGAACGTAAGGAACTGCACCTGGCTGTTGGTCTTGTTTGCCGCGCTAACGGTTATGTTGAGCGGCACCACGTAGGTGCCTGGGGTCAGGTTCTGTGGTGCGTTAAAGAAGAGGTTGATCGTGCTCTGCTGGCCCGGACCCAGGACTAGGCTCTTAGTTGAGAGCGTGACCAGCGCGGGGTCCTGAGCCGCGGCAGCAGCAAGCTGGACGAAGCTCTGCTGTTTGCGGATCCCAGATGTAGCTGTACTGGGATGCAGGACGGGTGAGAATGATGCTGCACCGAAGTTGACGTTGCCAACGCTGAAGTTGACGATCTCTGTTGACTGGCTCGTAGACTGGAATGTCATGCTGTACACGGCCGAGCTACCTGTGGTGAGCGAGGTGAATATCGGCGCTGAGATGATCGACAGCTGCGGAAGCTGAACTATCGATGGCCCTGTAGGCGTTGGCGATGATGTAGGTCCGCTGCCGCCGCCGGTGTTGCCAGGAACAGAGTAGCCGAACGTTTCTGTGTTGGAGGATATCTCGACACTGTTGAATATCGTGTTTGCTACTATACTGGCTGTGTAGGAACCGGAGAAATCCGTGACGCCGCTGAGCTGGAATATCACGTTCTCGGTCTGGTAAGGCGACAGCGCGGAGACGACTGTGTTTGATGTTGCGCTCTCTGGTCCTGAAACCGAAAGGTCGACTGTTATCGGAGAGGTTGCGTACTGGCCGTTGTTTGTTATCGATGCGGTGAAGGTCTGCAGCGCACCTTTGCTTGGGCTGGAGTCACCGGAGAAGCCGGTTATGTCGAGAGATGGGGCGTTTAGCATCTGGAACGACGAGGTTATGCTGTTGGTGTATGGGCCGCTAGTGAGGCTGATCTGCGCGTTGTAAACCGCGTTGACCAGCTCGCTCGTCGGGAACTGGAAGTTGTAAGTAGTTGCGACAGTGTTTATCGGGCCGACGTCAACCTCGTTGGAATAAGCCACCGCGCTGTTGGCGTTGTCTATTATCTGGAGCTGGCCGGTTGCCGAGGGGTCGGAGCAGAAGCTCGAGAGCCCCTGGACAGTGAAAGTTGAGGCGACGTTGCCGAGTATGGGATAGCTCGCCTGCGTGTTGATGAGTATGTTGTAGGGGCAGAAGACGTTGACGTTCGCCGTGAAAGTCGCTGTTGCGCTCTGTCCAATCGCGAGCGTGGCGAGCATGGATAGCGCTAACAGTGCAGCGGCGTACGCTCGGTGCATATAAATAGATGATAGAGATGGTATAAAACAGTTGCGTTTGCTGTGCACTAAGGAAGCGCGATACAAGCGGCGCTGAAGAGCATCAAATCTCTATGAAAAGATCCTCGCCCTCAACAGTAACTGGGTAGTACGGCTCGGAGTCCAGGTCAAGCGGGAACTCCACGAGGTTGCCGTTGCTCACGTCCCACTTGGCGCCGTGCCACGGGCAGGTTATGACGTTGTCTGCGAGCTCCCCCTCCCAGAGCGGGCCGCCCTCGTGGTTGCAGTGCCCCCTCATGGCGTGGAACTTTCCGGCCACGTTGGCGAGCACTATCTCGTCGTGGCCCTCTATCTTTACTAGCTTCATCTTCCCCGGTTCAAGGTCGGAACTCTTCCCGATTTTTATCTTCGCCATCGCAGCACCGGATAAAACTTGTGTCGCTTGCTATTTATGCGTTGCTGAATCAGTCGCGCACTACGACTCTATTACCTCAGTTATGCGGTCAAGCGCCTTCTTGAAGCCCACGCCCGTGTTTGTAATGTGGAACGCCTCGCTGCCGCGGTACCTCTTTATCATGCCCGTCTTGAGTAGGAGGGAGACGTACTCTTGCAGCTCGAGCCTGCCGATCGCGTTGAACTCGAAATGCGCAGCCCTCCTTATGTCGCTCTCTATCATGTCCTTGGATGTCATCGCGCCCAGTATGGCGCGGACCATGTGCAGCCTGCTCCTGTGCACCATGTTCCTCTCCTCCTCTTGGTCCCTCCTGTCTGCTATAGGTGAGTAGTCGTAGACGCTTGAGGACCTGGATGGCGCCTTTATCTTTATCCCGTCTATTACAGAGGGGATCTCTGCTGTAGAGTACTTGAGGCCCAATATCGCTATGGCTTTTCGGGTCTCAGCTGCCCACTCCTTGCCGAACTCCGTAGTGGTGTGGGTTGCGCCATCTATGCGCAGCAGGCCGGAGGCTGCAAGCCTGTTCGCCCCTTTGCGCAGGGTGTACTCGCTGCGGTGAATGGACTTGCGCAGCATGTTTATGTCTGCCCCTTCCATAGAGGTGTGCAGCATCTCAAGGTAGACCTTGTACTTGCCCCTCAGCCTCTCCTTGTGGTCGGAGACCAGCCTGGCGCCCCCGGTTTCAGAAATCTGCTGTGTCATCTAGAACAACGCGACCTTTTTGTCAGAGAGAATCTAACAGGGGTTGATTTAACCCTTTTCCCCGGTTCCGCTACTTCCGGTAACTTTTACCGGTATAAATACCCCGCCGACGGCAGGTATTTAATGGTTATCTTTCAATAGTTAGCTGTACTTCCTGCCTAGTATTTATTATGCCCTGGTCTCCGGTGAAGTGTTGGCTGCATTCAATCTGATATCCGAACATTCTCTCCTCAGCGCGAGCGAGACCAAGAAGGTGCTGAATAAGTTCGGGGTGCAGGTCGAGAAGCTGCCGAAGATACAGGAGAACGACCCGCAGGCAATCGCGCTGAATGCAAAGGCAGGTTCTGTCATCGAGATAAGCAGGGAGGATCCAACAGGGAAGTACTCGTGTTACAGATACGTCATAAAGTAGGACGTCAGGACAATTAGGCAAGTTACGGCAAGGTCTCTCCGGGAGTTGAGTCGAATGAGCAAAGAACACAACGTGCTAGAATCCTATTTGAAGTCCACCTCTATAGTGCAGCAGCAGATAGAGAGCTACAACAGGTTCATAAGGCTGGGAATGCCGAAGATCCTAGAGAGCAACAAGCTGATAGAGCCTGAGGTGTCCGATTTCGCCATCAAGCTCACCAACATAAGGCTGGAGTCTCCTGTGATAATAGAGTCGGACAGCTCGACTAAGAGGGTGATGCCGAACGAGGCGCTCGCAAGGAACCTCACATACTCTGCCCCTATGTATATTACTTATGTGCCTGTGGTCAGCGGCATAGAGAAGCTCGACGCTGCGGGCGAGGCATTCGTGGGCGAGATGCCGGTGATGGTAAAGAGCGACCTCTGCTACACGCACAACATGACAAGGGAGCAGCTGATAGCCGAGGGCGAGGACCCGGACGACCCGGGCGGATACTTCATAATTAAGGGAACCGAGAGAGTGCTCGTCGGCATAGAGGACCTTGCGTCGAACAGGATAATGACGACGAAGGAGAAGGGCAAGGGTGTGGTGAGCAAGGTGTTCTCCACTACGGTAAGCTTCAGGGCCAGGTTCAGCGTCACAAGGGACCCATATGGAATCTACACTGTGCTCTTCCCCACCGTATCGAGGGGAATGGACCTGATACTCATACTCAGGGCACTCGGCATGCAGATAAAGGACATAACCGAGAAGATAAACAACAAGGACGTGAGGAACGACCTGCTGCTCAACATTGACGTCAGCCCAGCAAAGGAGTTCGGGCCCACTGAGGCGCTGATGGAACTGGGCAGGCTCGCGGCCCCTAACCAGACAAAGGAGTACCAGAAGAAGAGAGCGGAGATACAGCTTGACACTTACATACTGCCGCACATCGGATCAACTGCGCAGGACAGGGACGCGAAGGCGCAGTACCTGCTCAGGATGGCGGAGAAGGCCTCGATGGTCGCGTTCGGGTACGCAAAGGCCGACGACAAGGACCACTACGCCAACAAGCGCGTTAAGCTTGCTGGAGACCTGATGGAGGAGCTGTTCAACAACGCGATAAAGTTCTTCATAAAGGACATAAAGTACCACATAGAGAGGACCACGGCGAGGGGAAGGAGGCTGACGGTCAGGACGAACATAAACCCGGACACGCTGACTGAGAAGATACTGTACTCGATGGGAACGGGATCGTGGCCAGCGGGTCAGACAGGAGTGTCGCAGGTGCTGGACAGGATGAACTTCATCGGTTCGCTTGCACATTTGAGGAGGATAAAGTCGCCGCTGTCTAAGAAGCACCCGCACTTCAAGGCGAGGGACGTCCACGGCAGCCACATAGGCAAGCTCTGCCCGAGCGAGACCCCAGAAGGAAGCGACGTCGGACTCACTAAGTACCTTGCGATAACGTCGAAGATAACAGTTGGCGCGGACGCCAAGCAGGTCGAGGAGAAGCTGAGGGAGCTGAAGCTCATAGAGAAGGAGAAGAAGGATTGATTGCATGGCGGAGAAAAACAGGAGATCTAGCATTTACCTTGATGGAAGATACATAGGCAGCGTAGCGTCGGGCGAGCAGTTCGCGAGCGAGGCCAGGAAGAACAGGAGGGCCGGAATACTTTCGGGAGAGATAAACGTATCATACTCGAAGAAGCTATCGGAGGTCTACATTAACACGGACAGGGGAAGGGCGAGGAAGCCTTACATAATAGTCGAGAACGGGGCGAGCAGGCTCACCGCCGAGATAGAGGAGAAGCTCAAGAGCGGAGAGATAGACTTCAGCTACCTGGTGAGGAAGGGAGTCATCGAGTACCTCGACGCAGAGGAGGAGGAGAACGCCAACGTGGCGCTGAGGCCTGAGAACATAGACTCAAGGTCAACGCACCTCGAGATAGACCCGGCGACGATGTTCGGGCTCACCATGAACCTGAGCGTCTTCCCTGAGTACAACTCGGTGGGAAGGCATCCTATTTCATCCAACTTCATAAAGCAGAGCCAGGGCCTCTACCTGACGAACTTCAGCAGGAGGTACGACCCGCGCGCATTCCTGTTATACTACCCGCAGAGGCCGATGGTGAACAGCCAGGTCTACAGGACTCTCGGCATAGAGAAGCACCCCACTGGACAGAACTTCGTGGTGGCGATGTCCACATACTACGGATACAACATGAAGGACGCAATAATACTTAACAGGTCGGCAGTGGAGAGAGGTCTCGGCAGGAGCGTCTTCTACAGGTCCTACACCGACGAGGAGAGGAGATACCCGGGAAGCCAGCAGGACCACTTCAAGGTGCCTGCGCCGACTACGGACGGATACCTCGGAGAGCACGCGTACGCGAAGCTGAGCGAGGACGGGCTCATAGAGGGGGAGATGGAGGTCAAGGAGGGAGACGTGCTCGTTGGCAAGGTCTCGCCGCCGAGGTTCCTTGAGGAGCAGACGAGCTTCGGAGTCGGAGAGGAGAAGAGCAGGGACAACTCCGTGACAGTCAGGTCGGGAGAGGACGGAACAGTTGACAACATAATGCTTAGCGAGACGACCGGCGCGACCAAGATCGTGAAGGTCAGGGTCAGGAGCGCGAAGACGCCGGAAGTAGGTGACAAGTTCGCATCAAGGCACGGACAGAAGGGAGTGGTCGGCCTGATAGTGGACCAGAACGACATGCCGAGGACAAAGGACGGCATAGTACCCGACCTGCTTCTTAACCCGCACGGAATACCCAGCAGAATGACGTTCGGTCACATGCTTGAGATGCTTGGAGGGAAGGCGGGCTCGCTCAAGGGCGAGACGATGGACGGAACCCCCTTCGCAGGAAACGGAAAGGAGATAGTGGACGAGTACGGAAAGATGCTCGAGGACCACGGCTTCGACAAGTTCGGGGACGAGACGCTTTACGACGGAAGGACGGGCAAGAAGTTCGACGCCCAGGTCTTCACGGGAGTAGTTTATTACAACAGGCTGTGGCACATGGTCAGCCTCAAGCTCCAGGTGAGGAGCAGGGGACCTGTGCAGATACTGACGCACCAGCCGACTGAGGGCAAGCCCAGGAAGGGTGGACTCAAGTTCGGAGAAATGGAAAGGGATGCGCTGGTAGGCCACGGCGCATCTCTGCTGCTCAAGGAGAGGATGCTTGACCAGAGCGACAAGGCCGAGATCTGGATATGCAACAACTGCGGGGACGTCGGGTACTACGACTACATAAAGAACACCCCGGTGTGCCAGGCGTGCGAGGGACACGACCTCAGCATGATAGAGATCAGCTACGCCTTCAAGCTGCTGCTCGACGAGATAAAGTCGATGCACATACTCCCGAAGGTGAAGATGAAGGGAGAATAGTTGGTGATTGTATGCAGGCAGAAGCAATAGATTTCATAAGATTCACGACCGTCTCGCCGACGACGATAAAGAAGATGAGCGTAGCCAAGCTCATAGTCCCTGACACGTACAACGAGGACGGCTACCCCATAGACGGCGGGCTGGTCGACCAGAGGCTAGGAGTCATAGACCCAGGACTCAAGTGCAAGACATGCGGCGGCAGGGTTAAGACATGCCCGGGCCACTTCGGACACATAGAGCTGGTCAGGCCTGTGGTGCACCCGGAGTTCGCGAAGACGGTTTATCTCTTGCTTCAGGCGACGTGCAGCAACTGCCACAAGTTACTGCTCACAACTGACCAGATAGCGGACGCGCAGCCGCTCATAAAGAGCATTGTGCAGTCAGAGGAGGTCATTGACGAGGCCAACGCCGCGTCTGTGCTGACCACGATAGAGGAGGAGGACAGGCGCATGCTGCTTATAAAGAAGCTCAAGGCGGTCAAGAAGTGCCCGCACTGCCAGACCCAGCAGCCGAAGATAAAGCTGGAGAGGCCGACGTTCTTCTACGTCAACGGGACCAAGCTCAAGCCGGACGAACTGAGGGACTGGCTCTCCAAGATACCTGACGAGGACCTCAAGGGACTGGGCATAGACCCGCTCGCCACCAGGCCGGAGTGGCTCATACTCACCGTGCTGTTCGTACCGCCGGTCAACGTAAGGCCGTCCATAACCCTCGAATCGGGAGAGAGGAGCGAGGACGACCTGACCCACAAGCTGGTCGACATAATGAGGATAAACCAGAGGCTGGAGCAGGACATAGACGCGGGTGCGCCTCAGATAATAATAGACGACCTGTGGGAGCTGCTGCAGTACCAGGTCACCACGTACTTCAACAACGAGACGCCGGGAATCCCGGTGGCGAGGCACAGGAGCACAAGGCCGCTCAAGACGCTGGCGCAGAGGCTGAAGGGCAAGGAGGGAAGGCTTAGGTACAACCTGAGCGGAAAGAGGGTCAACTTCTCGGCGAGAACCGTCATATCGGTAGACGCCAGCCTTACGATAAACCAGGTGGGTGTGCCAAAGAAGATAGCCGAGAACCTGACGATACCGATTTATGTGACGCTGTGGAACGTCGACGAGGCGAAGAAGTTCCTCGAGAACAAGACATACCCCACAGTGCTCAACGTGATAACGAAGGAGGGCATAAGGAAGAGGATAACCGAGGCCAACAGGGAGGAGATCATAAAGCTGGTAGAGCCGGGATACATACTTGAGAGGCAGCTGATCGACGGAGACATATCGCTGCTGAACAGACAGCCCACTCTGCACAGGCTGTCCATCATGGCGCACACGGTGAAGGTGCTCCCGGGCAGGACCATGAGGATCCACGTCTCGGCCACGGTGCCGTACAACGCCGACTTCGACGGAGACGAGATGAACCTGCACGTGCCGCAGTCGCTGGAGGCGCAGGCTGAGTCGAGATACCTGATGCAGCCGAAGGACCTGATGCTCACCCCGAGGGACGGAAGCCCGATCATGGCGCTCGAAGAGGACCAGATCATAGGGATATACATGCTCACAAGGGACGGCTCGGTCTTCGACAAGGAGGAGACGTCAATACTCATGTCAAGCGTGGGCATATACGAGATGCCGGAGCCGGAGAAGAACGGGATGTACAGCGGCAAGGCGATATTCTCGATGATGCTGCCCAAGACGCTTGACTACGATTACAAGGCGGGACAGAACCACGTCTCGATAAAGAAGGGCAAGCTCGTTAGCGGACTCATCAGCGAGAAGCTGGTGGGCAGCAACGGCCTGCTCATGCTCAAGGCGTTCGAGGATTACGGGAGCGACTACGCGATGGACTTCCTGATCAACATGGCAAAGATGGCGCTAAGGGTAACGGCAAAGGCGGGGATAACCATCAGCGTCAAGGACTACTACAACCCTGACGTCGTCAACAAGGAGAAGGACGCGATAGTCAGGGACGTGGAGGCGAAGGCGGCGGAGCTGGCGACAAGGTTCAAGGAGAAGAAGCTCGACTCCCTGCCGGGCTACACCATGAAGGAGACCCTGGAGATAGAGATCATGGCCGAGCTGGAGGAGGCCCGTTCGATGGCCAGCATGTCGCTGAACAAACACATAGGGCCGGAGAACCGCACGCAGCTCATGGCAATGGTCAAGGCAAGAGGAAACATACTTAACTTCGTACAGACCTCGATGCTGCTGGGCCAGCAGGCGGTGAGGGGAAGGAGGCCGTCGAGAGGTTACAAGGGAAGGATACTCCCATACCTCAAGAGAAACGACAAGTCGCCGCTGGCAAGGGGATTCGTGGAGTCATCGTTCTTCGACGGGCTGAAGCCCATAGAGTTCTTCATGCACGCTATGGGATCGAGGGACTCGGCGATGTCCAAGTCGCTGGTAACAGCGCAGTCCGGCTATCTGCAGAGGAGGCTGATCAACGCGATGCAGGACTTCTATGTAGACGAGAACCTCAGCGTCAAGGACGCGAGCGGGGCTCTGATAGAGGCGCTGTACGGCGGGGACGGTATAGACCCGACAAAGGAGAGGCTGGCAAGGGAGTGATTATATGAGCGAAACCGAGAAGACGCAGTTCACAGTGGTCCCTGGAGAGGCAGTGGGAACCGTCGCGGCGCAGTCAATAGGCGAGCAGAGCACCCAGATGATTCTGAGGACCTTCCACGCAGCAGGTATAGCGTCAGTAGTCACGACGAAGGGTCTGCCGAGGCTGATAGAGCTCATCGACGCGAGGAAGAAGCCGAAGTTCCCGACCATGCAGATCAGCATGGAGAAGGGGGTCGAGTCCAAGTACGAGAAGGTGAGGGACATATGGAGGAAGCTCGAGGACGTCAAGGTGAAGAGCCTCAAGCTCAACGTTGACGAGGACTTCAGGACGAGCAGCATGGTCATAACGCTGGACCCGGAAAAGCTGTCGTTCTTCGAGCTCACGGCCAGGCAGGTTGTCTCAAAGCTCTCGAAGCTAGAGGGAGTGGAGGCGGAGCTTGACGGAGGTGCGATAAAAGTGAAGGCGAAGAAGAAGGAAGGCATAAAGGCCACAAGGACGACCTTCGTCAACATACTCGACACATCCGTGAGCGGAGTGCCGGGGATAAACAAGGCGCTCATACAGCAGAATGACGACGGCACCTATTACATAACCACGAGCGGCAGCAACATGGAGGAGGTGCTGAAGATAGACGGCGTGGACAAGAAGGGAGTGTACAGCAACAACCCCTTCGAGGTCGCGAGGATCTACGGAGTAGAAGCGGCGAGGAACCTGATAGCAAACGAGCTGCTCACCACGATCAAGGAGGAGGGGCTCACCGTGAGCTTCAGGCACATCGGCCTATTGGCTGACGCGATGACCTACACCGGCACGATAAGGAGCGCGGGAAGGCACGGCATCGCTGGAGACAAGGACTCAGTGCTGGCGAGGGCCGCATACGAGGAGACTGTCAAGCACTTCATAAACGCGAGCGTATTCGGAGAGAAGGACCAGCTGAAGGGAGTGGCGGAGAACATACTCATAGGAAAGCAGATAGGGCTCGGCACCGGGAGGATAAAGCTCGCGGTGAAGAAGGAGGACATCAAGAAGCTTTCAGAGAAGTGACGCGGCCGCGAAGATTTATTTAGATGGTAGCGGCAGCAGCGAATAAGCGTCGGCAATCGCATACATATAAAAATATGCGCCGTCATTAAGTATAAGATTTATTTCAGGTGAAGCTATGGACCAAAGACCATTCGACCTTCTGAACAAGGTGCTGGGCCAGCAGGTGCTGGTAAGGCTGAAGAACAACATGAGCATAAGGGGCAGGATAACGTCGTTCGACGCCCACATGAACGTGACCATGGAGAACGCCGAGGAGCTGAGCGACGGGGAGCTCAAGGCGAAGCTCGGCACCATTCTGCTCAGGGGAGGCAACATCATCTACGTA
>JAGWFU010000011.1 GCA_028867845.1 Microcaldota archaeon
CTGAACGGCTTCCAGAAGATAATCGCCTTCATCTACTTCCTCAACATACAGATAATGCCGAACAACTTCGGGGTCTCATTCTCGCCCTTCCTCGGCCTCCAGACCGCGAACTCGCTTATAACCCTGCTGTCAAGCTTCCTCGGTGCCTTCTATCTCGTGCTCATAGCCGCAGCGGTGCTGATCGGCCTGATATACGCGATATTCCCTCTCTTCCTCTACGTGGGCATAGTGCTCAGGTCCATCCCGTGGACAAGGGCGGCAGGAGGCTCGTTCCTCGGCGTCTTCCTCGGGTTCTACATCGTCTTCCCGCTGATACTGTTCTCGATGCTCGGCGCTTACAACACCGTCTTCTCCTCGCAATCTGGCGGCGCTATCGGCAACATAGGCAGCGTATCGGACTACAGCGGCATACTAGCAGGCCAGGGCTCGCCCTCCTTCAACCCGGTCGCCATACTCAGCTCGATTGGCAGCTTCTTCACTAATGCCGAAAGCGGGCTCAGCACGATTCTGACACAAGGTGTTCTACAGTACATAGGCACCGACGCGATACAGCCGTTCGCCTACACAGGATTTTCCCTGATAATAGCGTTCGTGATATCCTTCGACTTCATCGACGCGGCCGGAGACCTCCTCGGCGCGCCGAGCCTCTCCTCTGACACAATGCTCAAGAAGATAATATGACCGGCAACAAGCGCAATGGATGGCGGGGCATGGTCGCCCCTACCGCAGCGCTGGCTGCGCTCATCATCCTCTGCGTAGTGAGTGCGCTCAGCGGAATCTCTGGCGCGCAGAGCGCACAGCCCGCGCCCAACAACGCCAAGCTCGCGACCCTCCAGTGGATACCGATAGCCGCAGTTGGCGTGCTTGGGATAATAGGCGCCGCTGCTGCTGTATACATACTCGCGGGACTGGTCAACAGCCAGAACGCGAGGAACTGGGGAAGGATGCAGGTCTACGAGGGCCTCCTCTCCATAGTGATGATACTTGTTTTCGCCTCGTTCTCGTACCTGTTCACGCTGAGCCCGCAGCACGCGTTCTCTAGCATGCACCTTGTGCCCAGCGAGTGCACGGGCGCGACCACAATCCAGACATTGGGCACCTGCGACATGGCCACCTTCAACAGCGCCGCTTTCGAGATATCCAACTACGCATACGTGCTTGGGGTTCTGGCAGGTTTCGTGCCCGATCTAAGGCTTACCGTCAGGCCGATATACGGCCAGCCATCCCTTACCATAACATCGAGGATAAAGGGGCTCTCCGCATGGTCCGCCTCCGGGCTTTTCGGCAAGGGGCTCTCTGCCCTGCTCTTCGTGCTCATACTCAGCCAGGTGCAGCTGATACTCCTCTCTGCGTCGACATTCTTCTTCACCTTCTTCATGGCGCTCGGCCTGATATCCAGGACATTCGGCTTCACCAGGGCATTCGGCGGCTCAATGATAGCCCTAGGCCTCGGCCTGGGCATAATATATCCGCTTGTTACCGCAATAACATTCGGCTTCATAGACACCAGCACGTTCCTGCCGTCGATACAGTGCCTCGCATCGGGCTCGGCACAGTGCTTCATCAACACGCTTGAGTCGTTCCCCAACATGATATGGGGCCTGTTGCTGAGCATACCGTCGATAGCCGCTGACCCGACCTCTGGCATATCGTCACTGATAATGAGCATCGGCTACTTCGTCGCAGGCTTCACCTTCATCCCCTTCCTCAACTTCGTCATAGTGGACACATTTATAGTGGACTTCTCAAAGGCTATAGGCGAGAGGATGGACTTCATGTCGCTGCTCACAACGCTAGTATGAGTGAAATTATGGACAAGAGACTGCCGAGGATTGCGGCGCTGTTCGCGCTCCTAGCCGTGGCCCTCTGCTCCATCGTCGCAACTCTGCCAGTGGCATCCGCGCAAACCACCACGCAGGTAGCGCCGGGGTGCGCGCTGCTGTCCGGCAACATAGCCCAGCAGATAAGCGCGAGCGAGCCGTGGTACTGCCCCATAAACCAGCAGATATTCACACAGTGGAGCCATGCGCTTCCGCTCGCCTTCGCTGCCGTTGTGCTCTCGTTCATGATCGCCGCAGCGATAATAATGTTCGGCATAGCGACTAAGAACGAGAAGGTGAGGAACTTCGGCATGGGCGAGCTTTACGAGGCGATGGCTACTGGCCTGATAGTCGCCGCCTTCCTCTACATATGCGCGGTCTCGTTCGGGCTTCTGCCCTCATTGATAGTGGGTACTGGCAATCCGTATGCAACAGCGTTCCACCTGATGGGCTCCACCATATCAACGTCGCAGCAGCTTTACACGAGCATATACAACACCTATTTCTTCTACGACTACATCACTACGATCAGCTTCAGCATCACGAGCCCCTCGCTCAGCGGCCAGGGAAACGCAGCCAACGGCAAGGCCAACGAGTTCAGTATAGGCGGCAACACCCAGAGCCTGCTCTACATCGCGCCGATCAGCATATTCATACTCGACCCCGCCAGGGCGATAGCGATCTTCCTTGTCGACGGCATGTTCGTGCTCTACGCGGAGTACTACGCGCTGATGCTCTTCGCCAGCGCTGCGATATCCGCATTCATAGTGCCTGGGATAATACTCAGGGCGATCATACCCACAAGGGCGCTCGGCGGATTCATGATAGCGTTGGGCATAGCATTCTACCTTATAGCGCCCACGCTGTTCTCGCTGGCGTTCTACTTCACATCACCGACGCTGCAGAGCAGCATGCAGGCCTCTATAGCCCAGATATCCAAGTTCTCAACCGCACCCTCGGCACAGCCATCATCGATATCCGCTTCTAGCCCGCTGGTATCAACGCTGCAGCAGATCCCGCAGGCGATAAGCTCCTTCTGGCTGCTCGCGCTGTTCTATCCCGCGCTGATAATAGCCATGTGCTACGCATTCACCACGCAACTGTCGAGGTTCATAGGCGGGGCAAGCAGGACGGGCTCGAAGCTCAGGGGCTTCATATGATGCCAACAGAGCGATAAAAAACACATAAAAGCCTTGACTTTCAAGAATGAACGCGGCGAATCAGATGGACAAGAAACTGCTGGTATTCCTCGGCCTGCTCGGCCTCTCGTTCCTACTGCTCATCATTGCTTCGTTCATACCGCTGAGTGCGCCAACCGACGTGTTCAAGCTCATACTCCTTGCCGTGGCGGTTGCCGCCAACGTTCTTGCGTTCTCATCTAGGTACTACATCTACCTCATACTTCCTCTCTTTGAGCAGAGGAGGAAGAACATAGTGATAAACGACCAGAGCCCCTACTGGCTATCGAGCACATCGGACGCCATACTGCAGAAGGAGGGTGACGACTTCATCGCAACTGTCTACATAAACATACCGCTCTACCGCTCCGCAACGGAGATGAGCGACGAGGACAAGCTCAACTTCGCTCAGCAGGTGAGCAGGCTGGTGGGGATAAGCAAGGAGCCCACCAGGTTCACCACGCAGCTCTACGTGATGAACAAGGACTCGTACATACAGAAGCTCAGGGACACTATAACGCTCGTCGAGGAAGAGGAGGCAAAGCTGGTCACTGGCAACGCCCCCCAGAGCGAGATAGAGCGAGTGAGGGGCAAGGCCTCGATGTGGAGGAAGATGCTCGACAACGTGGGCAAGGGCAGCTCTCTTGAACTGTCATCGTTTGCATCGCTCTCCGCCAGGGGAGGCAAGGAGTTCGAGGCGATAAGCCTCGCGCAGCAGAAGGCTAGGGAGATGATGTCCGGAATAGGAGCGACCTTCGGCGTCTCGCCGAATGTGGTGCTCGGCAACGAGCTGCTCAAGTTCGTGGAGCCCGAATACCTGATACCGTTCTCTACGATCAGCGAGCAGATAACGAAGAACATACAGGAAGAGGTGATATGAGATGGACGAGGAAGGAGTGATGTATCTTGTTTTCGCGCTTCTGATGCCGCTCATAGGCTTCACGATACTGCAGAGCTTCGGCAAGGGCGGCTTCGGCATAGTCGCGGCAGCCCTGCTCATAATCGATGTCGTGCTCGTGATGATGATGAACTGGGCCGACTTCATACTCTTCCCGATAATAACCAACCTGCTCGGCATAACATTCCAGCCTGCGTCTGGATACAAGATAATCAAGGGCCAGGATGCCATAGTGAAGGAGATAAACGGGCTCTTCTACGCCACAGGCTTCGTGACCGGCAACCTGTTCGGATACTCGTTCAAGCAGGAGACCGCCCCTGAGGACGAGATTGGGAAGATGATAATGGCTCCCGACACCTGGGAGAGGGGGATCATGAACATCGACTTCCCGTTCAAGTTCCACGTTGTCGCGGCAGGCCTTGACTCGCAGAAGGTTAGGGACGAGTTCGAGGGCAAGAGGTCGTACCAGGAGTTCCAGCTCTCGAGGGCGCTGCAGAGCGGCGGCAACGAGGTCACAATCACTGACATACAGAGGAAGATAAACATTATACAGACGAAGATAGACAGGCTCTCCCAGGGGGAGAGGCCTCTCGCCTCCGTGATGTACTTCGAGACCACTGCGATAGGCGTCAGCGAGAAGGCCGCGCTCGACTCGCTCACATCGCAGATAAAGTCCTTGCAGATATCGATGAGCTCCATGGACATAGACCTTGCGCGAGTGCAGGGAAGGGAGCTCTACACGCTGTTCAAGTTCAACTTCGGCCTGCCCACGAGCTTCGAGGAGATGGCGCTCTACTTCGACCAGCAGGGATAGCTCAGATCATGCAGGGGGGCGGCAGTTCCGCCTTGTACTTTATCGATTCAGGCAGGTCCTTGTAGGCGTTGTACATCTTGAGCTGCACAGACATCCACTGCTCGTCGTATCCCGCATACTTCCTCTGCTGCTTGGTGCTCATCAGTATGTACGGGGCCTCGCCGAAAGACATGCGCTCGGCCTCCCCCAGCTTGTTGTAATAAGCCTCAATCTGCTTCTTTGACAGCATCCTCGCGCTGTGGATGAACTCGAAAGAAGGCGAAGTTGCACGTGCAGACTCGCCCTCGCCCAACATGCGCTCTAGCCTCTCTACCTGGGCTCCGAAATCGGCCCTCTCCGTCTGCGTGAGCGATTTGCAGCTCTTGACCCAGAACCTGTCCAGATCCACAAGCCCCTTCAGCAGCTGCATGCCGGTCCAGCTGGAATCCGGCATGGGGATGTAATTCTCCTGCGGATACCTGAGCAAGAACGTGCCCCAGTAGTCCATTATCTCCATCCTCCAGTTGGGGCTGGGCTGGCTCTGCGCGTTGAAGGCCCTCAGCACCGGCTGCCTGTACTGCCAGGGCCCCGCTGTGCCTGCGTCTGAGCCGTCAATGAAGCCCTTTATCAGCTCCAGCTTTTTCTCAACTTTGCCTTGCGCCTTCAGCATGTCCAGAAAGAAGGCGGTCCTGTAAAGGAAGCACCTTGAGCCCTCCGCCGCCACAAAAGCCCTATAAACATTATCGATTTCAATAGAGGTTATCGCGCTCATGACCTTGTATGCCGTCTCATCGGCTGCCCTATCGAAGTTCTTGAGCACTGCCCCAAGCTGCTTGAGGTCCAGATCCTTCATCTGCATCCCCCTCGGGGAGCGCGAATTGGCGAAATCAAGCAACACAGTGATCGTCTCCTTGTCCAGCATTTTCACGAACAGGGCATCCTTGCCCAGGTTCGCCATTGCACCTTCTACCCTAGGGGCCAGAATCTTCATAAACTCGTTGATGCTCTCAAGCCCGGTGTGCTCATCGGCTATCTCTTTCAGTATGGCGTTCCTGTACGTCCTCGCATCCCTGTCGTATGAAGGGCTGCCTACCATGTCGCCGAGCTTCTTCATCCTGCCCAGCACGCAACCAAATCCGTTGTCGCTCGATATCTTTGGTATCTTGGAGAACAGGCTCACCGCATTGTATATGTCGTGTATGCCTACGTTTACTGTGTACTTGCTGTTCTCCTGCAGCTTGCACAGTATTGGGTCTGACCTGAGGTCAAGGCTCTTTGATGCCATCTCAGAATGCATAGCATATCCCGTTTCTCGATATAAAAAACGTGTTTCCTTATATATAAAGCTTGCGATTTGCCACGATTTTATGGTTTAAATACCCTATTTCCATTGGTTCCAGACGCCTCCCAGCGCCGCCCAAAAGTTGCACAAACTATTTATACCTGCAATCAGTAGTGTTATCGATGAGATGACCCTCCTGAAGCTTCAGCACATAATGAGCAACGAGATAGGGAAGAGGTCCTTCTTCTCAAGGCCGCCAGAGCCCCCTGCCGGTGTGCTGCTGAGCGACCCGTTCCAGTCAATTTACGTTGGCACCACCAAGATATTCAAGGTCCCGTTCACCTGGTCGTACATGAACCTGACTAACCCGCACATCTCTGTCGTGGGGATAACAGGAGCAGGAAAGAGCTTCTTCGTAAAGACGCTGCTGATCAGGGCGAGCTACGTCTGGAACACCAACGCGGTGATAATCGACTGGGCTGGGGAGTACAAGGCGTGGGTCAAGCAGACCGGCGGCATAGTTGTCTCGCTCGCTAAGGGGGACTACCTCAACATAATGGACCTCTCCGGCATGAAGCCGCTCGACAGGTCCAAGCAGATAATGAACTCACTTGACATACTCACTGACATAGCGCTCTATCCTGAGCAGAAGAGGATAACTGAGGAGGCGCTGGAGCAGTCGTACCTCAACTCCGGCTTCATACCATCGGAGAGGGCGCCCGAGGGCAAGGACGCGCCCACGCTCAAGGACGTTATAAACCTGCTCCAGGAGAAGCTGCAGGAGGGAACCTACGAGTACCCCGCGGAGCTGGAGAACGCGATATACAGGCTTAGACAGTTCGCTCGCGAGGGCGAGGACTACTTCGCAAGGAAGAGCACTCTCGACATAGGCAAGCTCGCGCAGTCCGGCCTGGTCTCAATCGACCTCTCCTCCCTGCCTGACGAGAAGTTCAGGGAGCTCGCCGCGCTGTTCATACTCCAGACGCTGAAGGAGAAGATGAGGAGCGAGGGGTTCAGCGACATAAAGGGGCTCAAGGCGATAGTGGTTCTTGACGAGGCCTGGAAGGTCGCGAGCGACGAGAAGAGCGACGCGATCATGATAGTGCGAGAGGGAAGGAAGTACCAGTTCGGCCTTATCGTGGCCTCGCAGAACCCGACCGACATAAACGAGGCCATCTTCTCCAACGTCGGCACCTCATTCATACTAAGGATAAAGTTCGAGAAGTTCATGAACTACCTGCAGGGCTCGCTCAACTTCTCCAACTTCATACGCGGGGAGATAAGCAAGTTCGGCGTCGGCCAGGCCGCTGTTGAGATGGCGTTCCAGACCGCGCTGAGGTTCCCCGAAACCTTCCTCCTCGAGAAGATACAGGGCGAGGAGCCGCTCTACGTGTACACGCTCGACATGTCCGACGTCCTGACGCAGAGCGAGCTCTCGGCCAACGTGCTCCAGAGGGACTACGAGTTCGAGAAGGACGAGCTGAAGAACAAGTTCATAGAGTACAACATGAGCAGCGACGGGATAGACAGCATATTCAGCATGATGAACAGCCAGAGCAGGAACATAAGGATGCTCGACCTGGTGAAGGAGCTGAAGAAGAGCGGGATAGGGATATCCAACGTGGTCGCCTTCCTGAAGAGCCTCAGCATCGACGACCCGCTGATAACGAGGATAATACAGAGCTCAGGTATAGAGGATGCCCAAGTCTAGCACATTCACGATCCCGAGGCAGGACCTAAGGAGGATACTGGTCATATACAGCGTAAGCGAGAAGAACATACAGTCACTGTTCGCCTCCATGGAGAAGGCCCACAGGCACATAAACGTCATCTCCTTTGCGGCCCTGCTGGAGAAGGCGGGCGTTGACAGGGAGAAGAGCGCGAACATATTCAGGAGGTTGGGGATGGACGACATAACGATCAGGACCGTATTCAACATGGTTGACGAGCAGAAGATATCCGCGGAGACGGGCAGGATATACAACGTCACCATAGACTTCAATTGAGCGAGTGCTTTCATGAAAGAGAACCGATGCATAATCTGCGGCGAGAAGAGGAACGGCCTTGCTGTGAAGGAGGACTACCAGATAAGGGCGATAAGGTGGTTCAAGAGGAAGGTCACGAGGAACGAGAAGGGCTACGGCCTCGTTGTGTGCAAGGAGTGCTACCCCAAGTACAGGAAGCAGAAGGACTCCTACAACAAGAAGCAGGGGATATACCTCGCGATAGGCATAATATTCGCCTTCTTCCTTGCAGCTTTCTCAGGGAGCAACATCGGCGTGGCGATCCTCTACGGCGCGGTTGTCATAATATTCATGTACGCCCTTGCGCAGCTCAGCTACATGCCGAGCCTGGTTGCTGAGCAGAAAAAGGAGGAAAACCGCAGGAAGTAGCGGCGGCCTAGCTGGGCTGTTTTTGCCCCGAATTGCCGACGCAAAGCTATTTATATGGCTCTTGCTTAATACAATCAATCCCGCCAATTTGGGATAGGGTCGTTCACCTGCCTGAGGAAGTCAACGTCATCGAGCCCAAAACAGATGAGATATCGCTAAAGGGCAACCTATCCGGTACCCTGGAGCAGATTCAGGCAAGGCTCTCCTCTCTGCAGCTCTTTTCGATCGACATCTCCAAGGATGGGCTGACCATGCTCAGGGTGGAGAGCAGGGACATACAGAAGAGGCCGTTCCTTTTCATGATAATCACGCTAGGCAGCGCCGCCGCCAGCATGAGGTACACGATCGCGCTAGACTCGAGCCCCAAGATAAGGAGGCTCTACGTTCTGAAGACACTGGTCAGCGTTCTCTCGCTCATCTCCGACCTGTACCACGTAGACGAGACGGAGCTGTTCCAGCACCTCGACTCATCAATCGACGAGGTTCTCGGCTCGGTCTCGCAGAGCTACAGCACGCTGTTCAACAACTACGACTCACTCTTCAACGAGTTCAGGGAGCTGAAGAGGAGGAACATAGAGCTCGCAGCGTCGAACAAGAACCTTACCGTGCAGGCCTCGCAGCTGAGCGACGAGAACCAGGAGCTCACCACGAGGCTGAAGAGCCTTGAGACCTACTCCGACGAGGCGCTGATGGTGATGATAGAGGACTGGATAGAGTCCCACGACAACACCATAGACGTCAACGGCTTCGCCACCAACTACAAGATAGTGCCCACCAGGGTCGAGGAGATGCTTAACAAGATGGTCTCGCTCAACTACATAGAGCTGAAGGGCTGAAGTGATTGCGATGATATACTCAGTGAGAGTGAACAAGCGCCTGAGGTACATAAAGGTCTACGCCATAAAGCAGAAGGTGGGCCAGCACGAGACCGTGGTCACCAAGTTCTTCACGAGGATCTTCAACCCAAAGAAGAAGGAGGAGACCTCCATGACAACCTAATTGAACCAAGTTGAGCTGATGCCAAACCCCAAGAGTTTCAGCATCAAGAGGATTGCGATAATAGCCGCGATAGTGGTAGCTGTGGCGATAGTCGGGCTGGCGCTCTACACCTCGTTCGTGATATCCGCATACGTTGCCAGGTCGCATCTCTCCGGCAACGTGATAGCGCCTAGGGCGACCATACAGGCCTACGTCTCGGGCCAGAACCTGCTCACGTACAACGAGGGCTCGCAGCTGGTGCCCTACGTGCTGCTCAACTACAGCTCAACCAACGCCTCGTTCGTCATAGCCAACTCCACGCTCTTCTCGTCGCCCATCCCGCATAGGGTATACTTCCTCAACGCGAGCGACGAGTGCTTCGAGTGCGGCAACACCACGGCGATCGAGGACGCTGTGGTGTCCAATCTTCTGGGCTTCAAGGTGATTGGCAACTCCGGCGCCATATCGCAGATATCCATGGACAACATAGGCACTATACAGAACCACTCGATACTCATAGTGCTCAACGGCCTCATGCCGGCCGCCATGTTCCAGAACATGAGCGGCACCGGCATCACCGCCATGCAGTACCTGCTCCAGAGGGGGACCAGCATACTCTACGCCGGCCAGGACTTCTCCCACGTCCTGCTTCCCTCTTCGATAGTCATACCCAACCCCAACCCTGTGCCAACCAATCTGTTCACTGTGTCTGCGACCACAAACCAGACCCCAGGATACTTCTTCCCCGGGGGAAGCTTCGCGTTCGCCAACGGCTCGAGGATCGGCGGCATAACCTACGTCAACTCGTTCAACGGCTCGCTGGTCGCGTTCCCCAACACGCCGAGCTCATGGCCGCAGAGTTCCTACGTGGGCTTCGACATAGCGAAGTCGATACTCAAGCTGTTCTGGCTCCAGAGGTACGCCTCTGGAGAGGTCTCCTATCAGGTTCAGGAGAACGGCTCCCACGGCCAGCTTGGCGTGCCGCTCAACGCAGGCACCTTCCTCTACTCCTACCAGAACCTCAGGATGGCGAACTCCGGCCAGCTCAGGACGATAGTCTACGCATACTCGCTGAACGGCACCAGGCTCTCCAACCTCACCTACTCGGTACTGTACAACCAGCCCCAGTTCACGCTCAACGGCACAGTGGCCATGCCGGCCGCTGTAACGCCGACGCAGCAGGTGCCCTTCACTATGACGATATTCAGCAAGACCAAGCAGAGCGTCAACATACAGCCGCACCTGACAATATTCAACACCAACAACGGGGAGGTCCTCAGCGAGCCGCTGCCGTTCACGACCATAAACGGCAACTTCACCTTCCTCAAGTACCTGCAGCTCAACCTTCCAGCAGGTCAGTACGTGGCCCTTCTGCAGAGCTTCTCAGGCGTCCAGTACGGCGGCGGATACTTCTCGGTATACCCGATCGCCATAAACCAGACGTACTCCAACTACACCACGCAGACGTTCAGGTTCTTGCTCACATCGGGAGGGCAGCAGGTATCCGGCACGCCCTACGAGCTCTCGCTCAACGGCCTCTACAGGACCAACGGCACGATACAGAACGGCTTCATCCAGTACTCCCTTCCCAGCGGCACGCCCGCTATATATGGAGTGCTCAGCTTCAACTTCTCCATGCTGGGGCGCAATTTCTACTACGCGAGCTACAATCCTCCCCCGATAATAACGATAAACAAGCAGTACGTCGAGGTGGGCATAGTCGGCATAATAGTGCTCCTCATGGTGGTGCTGGTCAAGGCGCCCAACAGGGACGAGTTCTACATAGACGTGCCAAGCCTGCCGAGGCAGCAGAGGACCGATATAAAGCTGAAGCCGAAGGAGCTGCTCGCGGTGTTCGACAAGCTCAACCTCTACTACCACTGGAAGTTCATGCCACTATCCAAGGCTGAGCTTAGGACGGCGGTCGCCACCAACATAAGGTTCGGCAACATGCCTGTCAGCCTGACCTACGGCAACGTGGAGATACTGCTCGACCAGATGGCAGTCAAGGGCTACGTGGTCGGCGCCGACGAGCTGTACGCACCCAAGGACTGGATAAAGCAGAGCGGCCACGACATAGATTACCTCTCGACTTTCAAGAAGATGAGGATCTACCTGGTGACCCACGCTTACGTCTTCACCGACGTGGACTCGAGCAACCTCGCAGACATAGTCGCCACGCTCCACGGCGAGAGGAAGTACATAGTGATACACTCCAAGACGAGCAGGTTCCAGAAGCTCCCGATCTACGCGAACTCCAAGACCTACCTGGTCTTCCTCAACTCTTATAGATTGGAGGAGTTCAGGGACGGGCTGAACAGCGCGATGACAAAGGAGGCCGAGGAGCTGAAGATATACGTTTCCACAGGTTACGTGAAGCTAATCGATGCGGACAATGCCGACGAGATGCTGGAGTGACTGTTGACCGCCACGCCAGAGCAAAGCAGACCGATATACTGTGTTATCCCGAAATAAGGTTCTCACGTCAAGACACTTAGGTGCTCTCAGAGATAAAGAGGTCATGAGAACACTTAATCTGAGAAAGGTCAGGTGGATAGTGAGAGAGATGAACAAAAGAGAATTTTCTGTTTATTGCAGGGAGAATACCCCAACCGCTTGCGGTGGGGTTAACGAACGAAGTTGGAGTATCCCGTGTCTGTTGCTATCTGATGCCCCATGGCTTGCCATGGGGTTATTCACCCAATTTAAAAGCAATGCAATAACATGCTTGCATACGCCCCAATCATAAGGGCAGTCGCATTCGCATTTTATCTTGCCCCTTTCTAATTTTACCAAAGTTTTGTAGTTGCTTGACGAAGAGCCTTCCACCTCTGCAGATATCTCGTTTCCGTCCTGTGTTGGATTTAGCACGCATCCATCATTAAAATATTCGGTGCCGCGCTGGAAGATTTTAGAGTCGACAAGGGAATGAACGTCCTTAACAGTTATCTCATCGATACTTTTCATTTTAACATCTTATTTGGCTCATTTTCAAGGAGCCATTTCCAAACGGGTTTTGTAAAGATTTTGTGCCCCCTGAAGCTAAACTCATGTTCCTGGTCTAAAGTTAATATTATCCCATTTTTCGTCTTTAGTTCATGCATGGCTTCAATTAAGCCCTTAGCTTCTCTTTCCATATTTCCACTATTTAATTCGTAGCATACCTGTATCGCCAGCTTTTCTTTTGGTACTACAAAATCCGCTTCGGAATCCGTAGAGCTTTTATAGTAGTAGCATTCCATACTGTAATTTTTTAGGTGGATAGCCACAAGGTTTTCAAGGAGTTGGCCTACATTCTCAATTAGAGAGGAACTATTTTTTCTTATTATTCCATTATCAATGCAATAAATTTTTCTAGGGTTCTTATCGAGCAGTTTGATCTTCTTTTCATATCTCTTTATTGAAAATATAATATAGGTCTCTTCCATGTATTCGATGTATTTTTGAACTGTCGTAGCGCTTTTCAGCCCGAAATTCTTGAGGACCGACCTGAAAGTGATTGGGTTTGCTGCATTTGCTATGAGGAAATTTAGTACCGTTTTGAATACGGATGACTGCCTGATATCGTAACGTGTAAGTATGTCCTTCTGTATTATGTCTCTAAGAATCTGTGTCAATACCGCCTCATTAGAAAATACAACTGCTTCTGGCATACCTCCAGAATTGAGGTACTCCTTAAATGTTTTTGAGAGGATAGCGGTTTCATCAGTTGAATAAAACTTCTTTTTGGGGAGGGGTATCTTTTTGGCATCCAAAAACTCTGAAAAGGAGAAGGGATATAGCTCAATGTCTACATGCCTGCCCGTTAGATGGGTGCCTAATTCTTTACTGAGCAAATTGGCATTAGAGCCAGTCACGTATACATGATAGCCTTCCCTAAGAAGGCGATTAACAAATAATTCCCATCCTTTTATATTTTGTATTTCGTCAAACGCGAGAACCTTCTTTACCCCCGAGAGTTCTGTAAGTACTTCCATCAGTGTTTGAAAATCCTCGGTTTTAAAGTCAATTATTCTATCGTCATCAAAGTTAAAGTAGTGATAACTATTCGGAAACTTCCGTTCTAGTATCTGCTTGAGCAGAGTGCTTTTACCACAGCGTCTAACCCCTTTGACTATGACTGCTGAGGCCCCTGTGTAT
>JAGWFU010000089.1 GCA_028867845.1 Microcaldota archaeon
GTTGACTGCCTCGCCTCCCATCATCCTCAGCTCCTCTTCCTTCCTCATCCCCATCTTCGCTATGTTGCCTAGGTCGTGGAGCAGGCATGCCGCGACTATCTCGTCCCTGTTTATCCTTATTGAATCGTTCTTCCAGTTCTGGCATATCATGTCGCCCACAGCTGCAACTCTGAACATGTGCATCCTCAGGCTGGGCGGGGTCTCGAACCTGTCGTAGATCCCGTTTATCTCCTGTATTATCTCGCTGTCCTCCATCACTTGCCACCGCCTGCCCTGCTTGCAATCTCCCTCAGCTTCCTTACCTCATCTATCGGTTCATCGCTGTCTCTCTGGGTAGGGGTCTCGAGTATCAGCGGCTTCCTCGCCATGGATCCGAATCCGAGTATGGTTTTGAATCCCTCTATTCCTATGTGGCCCGTGCCCAGCCTTGCGTGCCTGTCTCTGGCCGAGCCGAGGTCGAACTTGGAGTCGTTCACGTGGACCACATCGACCTTGCCGAAGTCAATCTCCCTTGCCATCTGCTCCATAACCTCTTTCTTCCTCATGTCGTATCCAGCAGCGAAGGCGTGGCAGGTGTCTATGCAGTATCCCGCCTTCTTGCTTCCTATTCCCTCGAATATCGTATGGAGATCCTTGAGGTCCGAGCCCACGCTGTTCTTGTTTCCTGCCTGGTTCTCGAGCAACAGCTTGCCCTCTGTCTTGTCTACGTGCTCCGAGATGGCGCTGATCACCCTCTCGATGCCAGCCTCCTTACCCTGCCCCATGTCGCTGCCCAGGTGCATGACCAGGTAGTCGGCGCCTATTGTGTTGCATCTATCGATGTTCAGCCTGAGCGCCTCCTTCGACTTCTCGTATATTGCCTTCTCTGGCGACGCGAAGTTGGCCAGATAGGGCATGTGTATGACTACCGGCACAATCCCCGAACTCTTCCTCTTCTCTATGAACGCAGCCGCTGCCTCCTTGCCTATCTCGTTGACCTTCCATACCATCGGGCTGCTGACGAAGGTCTGGAATGTGTTGCATCCGAAGCCCTCCGCCCTGTCCACTGACTGGTCTATGCTGCCTGCAGACGAGACTGCCATCCCAACTAGCGGCTGCATCTGACCATCAATTAGATATGAATATGAACTGCATCGGCTTCACGCTGTCGAGTATGCAGAAGCCGAACCTCTCGAGCTGCACTATGTCCCCTTTCTTCAGCCCCTTGGCGTAGCTCTCGATGTAGCCCTTGCTGTGTCCCATGCTGTCCTTCTTGAGCTTGCCTTCATCGTCAAGCGGATCTCCGGGTATCATGATGCTGCACTCCACGTAGTCGCCCTCGGGCACCCACTGCACCACGTTCCCTTGCTTATCCGAAAGCCTTGCGGTTATACCCTCTGCCGTCTTCCCCGTAACCTGGACATCGGCTAGGTTCTTCAGCCTCACATCGTTGCCGCTCCTCATGGTCTCGGCGTCCTTTCCACTTATGTAGACCTCGCTTCCGACCTTATACTCCCTGGTCCCCAGGCCCTCTGTCGGATGCAGCTTCAGCTCGACCTCCTTTCCTGCAAACCCATCAATCTTGAGTCTCACAGGATCCGCGACGTAATAGAGCCTCCTAGCTGTTGGATCTATCGCCTTCCTGTTATCCGCGAGCAGCATCTCTATGCCCACCTTGCCGTCGGTCTTGCTCATCCCCGCCCTGAGCACGAACTCCCTTATCGCCTTGGGTACTATGCCCCTCCTCCTCAGCGCGGAGATTGTTACCAGCCTCGGGTCGTCCCATCCCTGGAGTATGTTCTCGGTTATCAGCTTGTTGAGCTCCCTCTTGTGGGTCACGTTGTTCTTTACCACGAGCCTCGCATCGGAGTGTATCCTCGGCTTCCTCATGCCCAGCGCGTCCAGTATGGCAGCGGCGAGCTCGTCCCTCAGCTCGAACTCCTTGCTCCTTATCACGTCCGTGACTCCGTGCGTGGAGTCCATGATAGGCGTGTTGATGTCGTAAGTGGGCCAGACGCTGTACTCGGTGCCCTGCCTGTAGTGCGCATCGTTCTTTATCCTCAGTACCGTCGGGTCCCTAAGCGCCGTGTTCTGCGCTGCCATGTCGCCCTTGAACCTCACTATAGCCTTGCCCTCCTCAATCTTGTGGTTCAGCATGCGGTCGAACAGCTCCTCGTTCTCCTTCGCTGACCTGCCCCTGTGTTGGCACTCCCTGCTCTCGTACCTGTCCTTGCTTATCCTCTCCGCGTCGCACTCGCAGACGTAAGCCTTCCCCTTGACTATGAGCTCCCTTGTCCTGTCGTAGACCTCCTTCACGCCGTCGCTCGCGTAGTACTCGTGGTCGAACTTGATCCCCAGCCAGGCGAGATCCTTCTTCATCGCCTCCACGTACTCCTGCCTGTCCTTCTCAGGGTTTGTGTCGTCGAAGTAGAGGAATAGCTTGCCATCGTATATCAGCGCGAACTCCCTGGCCATCAGCGCCGCCTTGGCGTGCCCCACGTGCATGTAGCCGTTTGGCGCCGGGGCGTACCTCGTTGCGAAATCTCCATTCACCGCACCATCGAGCACGAACTTAGGCACAGCCTCCTCAGCCTTCTTCTTCTCTATCGCCTCAAATTCCCCCTGATGCACTGCATACTCCTTCTCAAGCGAGGCCT
>JAGWFU010000012.1 GCA_028867845.1 Microcaldota archaeon
CAAGGTATCCAACAACACTATACAGTACAACCAGTATTACGGGATAAAGGTCAATGCTACGGGCAATAGCTACCTTACCAACTTCCTCAACGGAACGCCCTCCGCCTTCTACTGCTCTACTTCGGCCAGCTTCCCCGGAAGCTCATTTGTCTCGGGCAACATATGCACCAACAGCACAGGCTGCGGATTCCTATCCTGCAAGGGCCAGAACACTCCGGCCAACCTATCCCAGATCAAGCTCGGCAGCACAGTAACTGGCTGCGGCTCGATAAACAGCCCCGGCACCTACTCGGTAGCGGGCAACATAGACATGGGCACGTACTCCAACGTATCCAACCCTGCCACTGTGTATGACAACGTAAGGTGCATAGACATAGCGGCCAGCGACGTCATTCTCAACTGCGGCGGCCATACGATGACACACGGAAGCTACGCTATATACTCCTCAGGCCAATTCAACGTTACTGTGGAGAACTGCAGGATAACCAACTTCAACACAGGGATCTCGTTCCTCAACGTGAGCGAGTCGCTGATAAAAAACGTCTCGGTCGTGAACGCATCCCAGGCTGGCATAAGCCTAACCAACACTACGGCTGTCTCGGTACAGAACAATACCGCCACATCAGGCAACCTCGGAATGTTCATATCCAACTCAGCATCTGACGTGATAGGCAATCCTGTGATGTCCAAGAACCAGTACGGCGTGTACGTATCCTCATCACTCGGCAACATATTCCAGGGCGGCTCTGCGCTCAACAACACCAACTACGATGTCTATGCAACATCTAACTCCGCCAATGAGAGCTACAACATAATGCAGGGCACCACCTGCGGTCTCACCAACGCACAGTGGGCCACATGTACGATAAAGAAGGGCGCGCTGCTTGCTTACTATCCGATAACTGGCTGCGGAGCAATAGTCCACTCAGGCAACTACTCCCTTACATCCAACGTCGTCGGCGCGCAGCCCAACTGCATAAACGTGACATCGAGCAATGTGGCGCTTAACTGCCACGGCAATACGATAAACGGCCTTGGCACCACGCCAGGCGCGATATTGAGGATAAACGGCAGGAGCAATGTTACTGTCTCAAACTGCAAGTTCTATGGGCTCAAGACATCGGTCAACGTCACCAACTCCTCTGACGTCTTCTTCAGCAGCATCACCTCCTCGAGCAACGCCTACGGCCTCCGCTTCAGCAACGTCACCGCCGGCTACCTCGAGTACGGGCTGGTTACAGGGGCCAACAACGCCACGGTATACATGAACAACGTCAGCTACTTCAGCCTTAACCACATGAACCTCACATACGCCGGCAACGTCGGCGTAGGCATAGAGATGATAAACTCCAGGCACAACACCGTGGAGTACAACAACGGGCTATCCAACTACATAGGCCTGCAGCTCAGCGGCAACTCGGGGAACAACACCGTAAGCAACAACACGATGTCGCTCGACAACGGTTATGACTACATCTGCAACGGCAACTCGGGGGTGAACGCCGAGCTCGGTGGGATCAACTACGGCACCACCAAGAGCGGGTGCAAGTGGCTCGCCGCGATACCTTTGCCCGTCAACCCTATCGGCTGCGCCCTGATTTCTGAACCGGACACAGTGCTCCTCACAACTGACGCCGCATACGGATTCGGCTCAACCTGCTTCAGCGTGCTCGCCAACGACACCACCATAAACTGCAACGGCCACACAGTGATAGCCACACACGGCGGCACGCTCGCATACTTCCAGGGCTCTCACAACAGCAAGCTGTTGAACTGCGTGCTCAAAGGCTTCTCAAACCCGATTCTGGCCACAAACTCCACTTCGATAACCCTGCTGAACAACACCATATCTATACAGAACCAGACCTCTGGCCTAGCCGCAATAACCATGCTTAACACCCAGAGCTCGCAGATCCAGGCCAACAACGTAACTGCGCCCTATCTGGGCATAAACTTCGTGGGCGGTTCGTCGGGCTCAATACTCAACAACATCGTTGGAGGCGCCAGGTACGCCTATGAGGTCAACAACGCGACCTCGGTCACGGTGAAGAACAACACCGCCTTCAACAGCTACACGGGCATCTCATTCATAAACTCCAACAGCGATCCGGTCTCGCTCAACAACATGGCATCCGGCGTAACTACGGGCATGTCTTGCTCCGCATCATCGCAGTCCAACGTAGACCTTGGAGGCAATATATGCTCTATGCAGAGCGGCTGCTCGTGGATAAGGAGCTCTTCGTCCACCTGCCCCACCTGACTGCGGCTCAAGCTCAAACAGTGTGACATATGCAGTTCTCCAAGCTGGTTGATTCTTACGAGAAGCTTGAGGCGGTCTCATCTCGGCTCAAGATGATAGAGATACTCACTGAGGTGCTGAAGGAATCGGGTAAGGGAGAGATATCCAAGATAGTGTACATGACCCAGGGCACCCTACTTCCTGCTTTCGAAGGCGCTGAGTTCGGTGTAGCTGAGAAACTAGTTGAAGAGGCGATAGCCGTAGCAACAGGCTTCACCAAGGAGCAGGTTGATGCTGACTTCAAGAAGACCGGCGACCTCGGGCTCACGGCGCAGAGGATGCGTGAGAACTCCAAGCTGAAGAGCATGCGGGCAAGGAGCAACACTGTCTCGGACGTCTACGACACGATGAGAAAGGTGGCTGCCACCAGTGGACAGGGGAGCAAGGAGGGCAAGATAACCCTTCTTGCCAACATGTTTGCATCAGCCACGCCTGCCGAGGCTAAGTACATAGCGAGATACCCTCTGGGCCAGCTCAGGCTTGGCGTAGGGGACGCAACCATACTCGAGGCCCTCTCTGCAATGTCGACAGGCAACAGGGAGTCCAAGTCCATGCTCGAAGAGGCTTACAACATATGCAGCGACCTTGGCGAGGTAGCCGAGACGCTTCTGGAGGGCGGGGTAGAAGCGATTAAGTCGATGCGCGTCTCAGTTTTCAAGCCTATAAGGCCAGCGCTCGCGGAGAGGCTGCCAACCGCAGAGCAGATACTCGAGCGAATGAACGGGATGGCTGCGGTGGAGCACAAGTATGACGGTTTCAGGCTGCAAGTGCACAAGAGCGGGAAGAAGGTGAGGCTGTTCTCCAGGAGGCTAGAGGACGTCACTGATATGTTCCCAGACATAATAGCCGCTACTCTGGCAGAGGTAAAGGACGAGAAGATAATATTCGAGGGCGAGGCAATCGCCTACAACGAGGCGACTAAGGAGTTCCTGCCGTTCCAGGAGACCATCCAGAGGAAGAGGAAGCACGGCATAGCTGAGAAGGCGGAGGAGCTGCCGCTGCACCTCTTTGCATTCGACCTCATGTACCTCGGCAACAAAGACTGGTTGAAAGAGCCATACAAGAAAAGGAGGGCAGAGCTAGAGAAGATACTATCTAAGGGAAAGAGGATAATCCCCACCACCAAGATAATAACCAAGTCGCCTAAGGAGCTCGAGAGCTTCTTCGAGGAGGCGATAGAAGAGGGGCTTGAGGGCATAATGACAAAGGACCTTGAGGCGCCGTACATTGCCGGAGCTAGGAAGTTCTCATGGATAAAGCTCAAGAGAAGCTACAAGGGCGAGCTTTCCGATACTGTTGACCTGGTCATAATCGGCTACTTCCTTGGCAAGGGCAGCAGGGCAGAGTTCAAGTTTGGTGGGCTTCTAGGAGCTGTTTACAACGAAAAGAGGGACATGTTTGAAACAGTATCTAGGATAGGGTCTGGATTCACAGAGGTACAGATGACAGAGCTTGAAAAGCTTCTCGGGAAGACAAAGACCAAGACAAAGCCCGCGAGAGTCGATGCCGTAGTCGAGCCTGACTTTTGGGTGTACCCAAAGTACGTAGTCACAGTAATGGCGGACGAGATAACAAAGTCGCCGACTCACACCTGCGGCAGGGAGAAGCAGAAGGACGGCACCGAAGTGGGCTACGCCCTCAGATTCCCGAGGCTGGTAGGAGATACAGCAATTAGGCAGGACAAGTCACCGGAGGAGGCAACCACAACTAAGGAGATAATTGAGATGTATGGCCAGCAGAAGAAGGTTGGTGTCAAAGAGAGCTGATTAGTTAGATCTGCCTGACGTTCTCTATTATTTTAGAAAACTTCTGGACGCTCTTGACTATCTCTTTTACCCTAGGGTTGAGTCTGTATCCTAAGCCGTAGCCCTTCTCGGTCCTTATGTGCGTCGGCTGTATCACGTTGAGGTCAAGTGAGAGCTCCCTCAGTGTTATGATTAGCGTCTTCCTTGTGAACTTCTTCTCTAATATCGCGTAGAGTTCTCTTGTGGTCCTCGGCGACTTCTGCAACAGTAGGGACATTACGGCGTAGTTGGGCCTGCTTATTACCTTCCTCAGAGCCCAAATCTCATCCCTCTCTTTCTCTTTTCTTACCATGGATATATACTCGCAATAAAGCTTTAAAAACGTATCGCAAGCCTTTTACGGCGACGCACATATGTTTATCGTCTTCACTAGTTGTGGTGCCTGCCGCAACACCTTTACTCTTACACATCTTATACGAAGGTATATATATTTTACTTAAGTAAATAGTAGTGCAGCCTTGTAACGGTTGTGGTAATGCGATATGCTGCGCCAGTTCAGTGTCCTATTGAAGAGACACCACCAAGTCAAAACTGGCCGAAATGTCGAGCCTCCTCCATCTGGCATGAGCTTCGTAGTGACGGATGACTATCCGACCAAAGTCTCTGAGGCAAAACCCGATATCTTCTTATCAATAGGGAGTCGCGGCCAGCAGGTCCTCTACTCCATATCAGCTAATCATATTAGCTCAGATATCAAAACTCTCAATACAATCAAGCGTCAGCTTGTAGAGCTGCTAAAGAACCAACCGTTGTTTCAGTCATATTCTAAAGAGTCGCTGTCTCATGCAAGGTCAATCGCGCTCAATATGCTCCAAGTAGTACAGACAAGGGAGAGCAAGGAGCTGCTCTCGTACGTCCTTGCCCACGAAATCGTGGGATACGGTCCTATTAGCATGCTAATGGACAATTACGGCGAGATAGAGGAGATAGTAATCAACTCCCCTGGCTCCAACATAGGCGTATATCACTCCGCTTACGGTTACTGCACCACCAACCTTAGGTTCAATGGTGAGCGCGAGTTCAGGTACGTGGTAAATAAGATAGTAGCATATGCCGAGCGGGAGCTCAACTCCTCTAATCCGATAATAGATGCGCAGCTTTTGGATGGCTCCCGCATTCATGCGCAGTTGAAACCTTACTCGCTCAACGGCCCCATAGCATCCATACGCCTCAACGGAGGAAAACGTATGGATCTACGAAAGCTTATGGAGCTGAAGACCGTTTCGCCTGAGCTTCTCGCATATATCTGGCTTGCTATAGACTCCAACCTAAACATAGTGGTATCCGGTGCACCTGCATCTGGTAAAACTTCTCTACTCATGGCGTTGCACGCACTGGTGCCCAGCTACCAGAGAGTGATAGTCATTGAGGAGGACGTCAATGAGCTCAGATACAGCAGCTCCATTAATGTAGTGTCGTTGCAAGGGTCCTCTATTCTCGGCAGAACAAACCTTCGCGACCAAATAATTAACTCGCTGCACTTGAGGCCCGACAGACTTATAGTTGGAGAAGTGCGCGGGAGTGAGACTAGAGAAGTGCTTTCAGGTTCCAACCTTGGCATACCATTCATGACCACCATGCACAGCAACGGAAGCGGGCAGGCACTTATAGATCGCCTACGCTCAAAGCCAATGAGTGTGGAAGAGCAGCTCATATCGATGCTAGATGTCTCAGTGTTCATGAGACAGAGGGACATAAAACATAGAGTCGCAGAGCAGCTAACAGAGTATCTCTGGCTCTCCAGGGGGGAGATTGGCATGGAAGAGGCTGGTGCGGTGGAGAACACGTATAAGGTTCAGGAGATTCCAGTCTCGGGTCCATTCGATAACGCTCTGCTGCAGCGCTCTAAGGTAATACAATCGTACTCATCACATATGAGAGTAACTCAGGCAGCAACAGTAAAGGAGTTTAAGAAGCGCGCAACTTTCCTAAAAGCCCTTCTTGAGTCCGGCGGAGGCGTATCTGCTGAAGACTACCTAGAGAAGTTCGGCGAGATAAAATGAGCACGATACTGCATATTACGGGACTGTGCCCATTTTATGCCCAGAGGCTACTCATAACAGATTCTAACTCTTACTTAGAAGAAAAACAAGCATGCCGCTGTCGCATAGTGGTATTGCAGCCGGTTTACAACCGGCATCCGGGCACGGATTTGCGGGTTCGATTCCCGCCAGCGGCGAAAGGGGGCGAAAGCCCCTTCTAATAAGTGTTTAGGGATGAAAATATTTAAATCTTTCTCAATCGGCGGCGTTTCGTTCGACGTTTTCTATCTGCTTGCAGCAGTCGGTGTAATATACTCCGTATCTGGCGTCCCCTCTGCAGCATACGCATCTATGGTAGGAATTCCGCTCACCACGATAGTGATGACCTACGAGACAAGGCTGCTTCGCAAGAGAGCCGAAATTCGTGAACAAAACACGGTCATATCCGCCCTCTCCACGATCTACTCTGGGATGATGCATAGTAGGAAGCCGCTCCTTTACTCATTAGACAAGGCTATCGAGTCTATGAATCCGAAGCTTACTCCTGTATCCCATATGGCGTTCTTAGAGACTGCCCAAAGGATGCGACTGGGTCAGGATTTCGATGAGGCGGTTCAGCTGCTTAGGCAGAGCGGCAATTGGCCCTGCCTCTCACCTCTCTATGAGTTTGCAGGCGACTACAGGGACGGGATTGACCCTACAGTCTCGTTGAAGGGCGTAATTGACGACTTCCGTGCCAAGAGAAGGTCGGAGTCTGAGAAGAGGATATCTAGCGTACAGCGCCAGGTCACGGTGAGCATGGCACTAGGCACCATAGCGCCCTCCTTCCTTATATTCGTCTTCGTTGGCTACTCCATAGTCTACTACTCGCAGCTTCAGTACCTGCTCTTTGCGGTCTCGCTGCTTCTTGCACTGCCCTGCGCCTACTCTGTGCTCAGGGCGAGCATAGCTGGTTCCGATGAGACAGGATAACACATTCATAGCGGTTGCCTCAGTTGCTACAGTATCCATAGCGTGCTCGTTGTTCTACAATCTCTTCGCTGGGATCTTGCTCTCCGCCATCGCGTCGCTCTTTCTCTTCTTCATTCTCAGGCACTGGAAGAGAAAGGATCCGGATAGGGAGTTGCTGAGGCTTGTGACGAATGTAGTAGAGCTATACACAAAGGGTAGAGACACTATTTCGCTATTGATGGATTCAACAAGCCCTAACATGTCATTCTACGAAGGATTGGTGGGCGCTATCAAGGAGTACAAGTTGTCCGGTGATTCGGCCAACGCGTTCTTTACCATATCTGGATCCCAATCCGAATACCTCAAGGCTGCAATAGGAATCATCGTCAACTCGCTGGACAATGGAGCCAATCTCTACGAGCCTATGAAAGAGCTAAGGCAGCGTATGGAAGCCGAGCTGTCGGTCAGGGAGAAGATACTGGGCAGTGTCTCTGGCGCGTCTGCGGTGATAAGGTTCGGGTCCGTGCTGTTCCTTCCCATCTTCTCAGGAATCAGCCTTGACATACTGGGCTTCGCCGCCACTGTCAACAGTTCTGTCTCGGCGATAAGCCCGATGGGCTTCATCCTCGTACTCTCGCTCTTCATGCTAGCCTCCAACTCCATAAACTTTAGATATATGGGCGGCAGCGCCGCAGAGAAGGCTGCGAAGGCGGTGGTATGCGGCTCTGTTGCTATAGCCGTATTCAAAGTCACGGCCGCGCTCGCACTAACTATGCTATGACGCTTCAGGTGATAGGATGCAAAATATGCAGATACCATACATGGATGAGATAACGGCGCTGCTTGCGTTGGCAAGGGCGAAGAGGGCGCAGGGCTCGCTGGAGTATATAATGATGCTCTCCGCTGTGAGCATCGTGATAGTGATAGCGCTCGCGATGGTGACCCAGCTTAAGGGCACTGCTGTGCACGCCTTCATGGGCAGCTCGAATCAGAGCGTCGCCTCCCAGCTCTCGTCACAGCTTGGCAACCTGACCTCGGGCATAAAGTGAGCGTGTGCTGATGCGGACAAAGGGGCAGCTCTCGATAGAGTTTATGATATACGTAGCCATGGCCACGGCATCGCTCGTGGTCTCGCTGCGTCTGTTCACAATCGGGACGGCTGCTCAGGGGGTGTCAATCGGCAACGCGTACTCAGAGGAGCTCGCGGCAGCCATAGATGCTAACATGGGATACTCGAGCTCGGCATTCTCGGCTTACGTGCCCAGGTCAATCTGCAACGCCACCATCGGCGACGGGTACATTCGGATCGGCGGCTCCCTATTGGAGCTTGACTCGAACCTCACAATGGCGGACGGAAGCGTGTGCAGGAACTCTGGAGGCGTGGAACGCCTGCTGCTGTACAGGGTATCAAACGACACCTTCGAGCTCTCGGGGTCGGTGCCATGAAGGGGCAGGTTATCATGAGCACCATCCTCTCCCTGAGCATAGCAGTAGCGTTCTGTCTCTTCCTCGCCGCGTTTGGATCAGGGATTGAGGCAAGGGGGCTGCAGAACATTTCCGGAGCGCAGGGGATTTACTCCCTAAACTCTAACTCACTGACTGCATTGGCATCAGTCCAGCTATCAGTAACGTAGGTGCAATAATGTTCCAGGAGATAGAGATGCTTGCATCGATTGCTGCCTTCCTCGCCTTTCTCGGCGTATTCGCCTACCACCTGGGATATGCCCAGAACTACTTCTATGGCGAGTTCTCGAGCCATAGCGCGCTCCTCGCGCACGGGATACAGGTGCAAGAAGCAGCAGACCTTGCCTCAACATCCTTACAAACTACGAGTGGTGTCAATGCGACCTAGGGCACAGACAACAATGGAATTCATGATACTCCTGGGGGCATCCGCCTCGTTGGGTATTGCTGCGCTGGCGATGTACGGTCACCTTACTAGCAGCCAGAGCACGATACTTGCAAGCATAGCCAACTCATCTGGAGCCCAAGCACCGGCACAGTTCAAGCCCGCAGGCAACCAAAGCTCTATGTTGATATCCCTGGGGGGTACAAGCTACCTCAACTCCTCAAATTCCTTCTACGTCGTCATATCGGCCCCATACGGCGCATACATTGCGGGCGTGAACCTCTCGGCAGAGGGAGGCTCTGTTGCGCCGAGCTCTTATGGTGGCATGGCCAGCGACGGCATGAAGATACTGCAGTTCGCCTTCCTGCCTACTTCGGAAGGCAGCAGCTTGGTCTCCGCAGAGGCCGAAGTGGAATACAACGGTTCCGACTTCGAGCTGCAGAAGACGGCATACACCTACTCGGTTCCTCTGCAGGGCCCTGCAGTCTTAGGGCAGGGCCCTCAGTTCTCAGCCAGCATAACGCCGCTAAACCAGTCAATACTCTATCCCATCTCAACGCCCTCAAACGTGACCTACGCTACCGAGTGGAGCCACTGCAGCTACCACGACTTCTTCAACCACCTCCTGCCTTTCCAGGCACAGTGTGGCAATGCCAATTGGGAGTTTTTCGTCTTCTCCGACTCTTGCTATTGGGGCAGCGGCGTGACCTCGGCAACCTACTGCATCACGCTCAACTCAACGCATAGCAGCTACAGCACCATATCCCAAGCCCAGAGCTACCAGTACGCAGCACGGGTAGGCATCTACAACCAGACCATGTCGCTTGTCTCGTACATCAACAGCAGCTCCAACCATTCTATACTTGTCGGCGCGCTGAGTGCGGCGGGAACGGCGTCCGTATCGAGCGTGAGCGGGATAGGCCCCAACCCCCAGCAGGGATACGTAATCCTGAACGTATCCGGGAGGCAGAGGGCGATAGGCACCTCCAGCTATGGCAGCTACATACAGGCACTCAACAATATCGACTCGGTGCTCGGCTACTACAACCAGACCGGCATAGAGGACAGCGACCTCTCAGTGATACAGGCAGCGATACAGGGATACAACACCCAGTCGCTCCAGTTCACCAACTCCAGCAACCAGACAGACCCGCAATGTTCCCTCTATTCCAAGGCAGGGAAGCAGTTCTACAAATGCAGCCCCGTGTCCGGTCTCTACTACGTCATAGACGCGAGCATAAGCGGAGCCAAGGCCACGCAGACGTTGTCGGTTGGCGGGTCCACGATAAACATAAACTAGGTGTGCTATGAAGGCCCAGGCAGCCCTGATCGAGGCTCTTCTGTCCATCGCGGTGCTCTCGCTATCGATAACGGCGTTTGCGAACAGCGCGCTCGACTACGCGGGAAGCTTCAGCCCGCTTGGCATAAACTCATCCGAGATAGCCTACAAACTTTCGGAGCAGGTTTACGCCAACTCTACCCTGCGGTCGTGCATCTCACTCTGGAACCAGAGTTGTATGGAGAACCTATCTGCGCTAACCAGCAGAGCTTACGGATTGCGCTACTTTGGGATCGCCTTAGGTGCCAACACCGCCTCCTTTGGGTCTTCAGCAAGATGCCAAATGGTATCGACATTCTGCATACCGTTCGGCATGAACGGGACCACGGCAATGTTGTGCATGAAGAGTTGCGTATAATGGGGTTCTACGGACTTCTTGTGGGAATGTCCCTGCTTGTCTCACTCTCTGGGCTCCTGGTTCTGGCGCATCAGGCCTCCCAGATCGCTGGAATCGCCTACCAGTACTCAGAGTACAACAACATAGTCACGTTGTCCGCTTTTGCGCACGCCGCCTACCAGACCGCACCAACCACCCCCGCCGGCCCCGCATACTCCAGCTGGTTCCAATCCCTCCGTGCATCGGGATACCAGGACGGGATAGACGTCAGGCCGCTGAACGGGGCAGTTGCGATATCCACAACCTCAAGGCCCTATGAGGTGGAGATAATCAGAATCAACAACACTTAAAAGGCTCACTCAACATAATATTCCTGCAAGATGGCCTTAGTGGTGTAAGGGCAGCACGGGGGACTGTGGATCCCCTAGTCCGGGTTCGATTCCCGGCTGAGGCCCTGCTGTTACAGCTTGCTCCCGCTGATTCTGCACAACAGGCTTAAATAGCGAAGCGCTTACATCCTTAAATGAATGGGGAGTGAGAGCATGACAGACATAAGAGACGACAAGGAGTCAGACCTAAGCATGGCGGTCATCAAGAATGACCTGGACAGCATCAGGTCTTTAGTTCATAGCTGGAAGTGACGTAAACGACGGCGGGGTGAGGGGCCGGACGCCCCTTATAACAGCGGCGATATATGGGAGGCTAGCGTCAGCCAAGTTGCTGGTAGAGCTTGGCGCAAAGGTCAACGCGCAGGACTACGCACTTGGCTACAGCGCCCTCATATGGGCCCTTGCAGGCCGCCCCTATCCAATGGCATGCATGAGCATTGAGATGGTCAGATTGCTGATTGCCTCAGGAGCGGATGTCAACACCAGAGGGAGCGGTGGATGGACTGCACTGATGTCCGCCTCGGTCAAGGGCCAGTTCGACGTAGTGAAGGAGCTGGTCAGCGCGGGAGCTGAGGTCGGCGCAAAGATGGACGATGGCAGGACCGCGGAGTCGTTCGCAAGCAGGGAGGGATTCGAGGGTATAGCGAAGTACCTCAAGCTGGCCAAGTCGCTGTCAGACGCGGGCCTGCTCAGAGGGCAGTACTCAAAGAAGAGGATGCGCCGCACCGATTAGCTGTTGAGTCCCTTCCTATTCTTCACGACCCACTCCACAAACCTGTCCAAGTCCTTGAACAGCTTCTGCCTCCGCGCCTCGCGGGCGTTCATCCACCTGAACTCGTCGTGCTCATCGCTTATCCTGACTTTCTGCTTCCCGGCCCTGAACCTGTACACGACAAGCAGGGTGTGCCAGTCGGCCTTCTTTGTAGGTACCAGCGAGGTATAAGCCCCAGCGAGCTCGGGGTTCTTTACCTTCATCCCTGTCTCCTCCATTATCTCCCGTTCAAGAGTCTCCAGCGGCGACTCCCCCCACTCCATCTTGCCGCCCGGCAGCTGCCACAGGCCCTTGCCCACTGATGCGCCCTTCTGCCGCTTAAGGAAGAGGAACCTGCCGTCGCTGTCCTCGATCAGTGCGCCGACCCAAATTAGCATCTTCCTTTCCTTCTTGGCCATAAGCCCACCTTTTACTTTGCTCTTCAGAATAAGTTTAGCGCCCACCATCTGACGAACTTCATGAGCTTTACGCTCGCGCTGTTGGTGTTCTTCTTTATGTCCCTTACCATGGTCTTGTATATGACCTTCTCCTGGGCGTCGAGCTTGCCCTCCTTGACTATCTCCTGCTTCTTCCCGTCCACCATCTGGGTCTCGGTCTTGCTTATCACGTCCTTCTTCACCATCGAGTACCACTCGTCGAGCGAGCTGCCGCCGAAGTCCTTGTCCTTGAGCACGCGGAGCACGTCGGTCATGGTCATAGGCCTGCCCTTCTTGGTGGTGTGCTCGTGGAGAAGGGGCAGCATCTTCGCCTTGTCCGCCGCCCTCTCTATGTCAGCGGGCGAGAAGCCCATCGTCGCCCTGGCCAGTCTGCCGTAGTTGAGGCTGGTCCTCGGCGTCTTACGAGTGTAGAACTCGAACAGCCTCTTCCTGTCCCTGTAGGTTGGCGGCTTTATGTATACGCTGTCGCCGAACCTGCCGGACCTCTTGAGCGCGGGGTCTATGTCCCAAGGCTGGTTGGTCGCGCCTATCACGAATATCCCTTCGGGGTTGCTCTCGACGCCGTTCATCTCGACCAGCAGCTGGTTCACTGCGAGCCTCATAGCCGAGCTCTCACCCCCTCCTCCGCCACCGCCGTCGCCTCCCCTCTTGACTCCGAGCGCGTCGAGCTCGTCGAAGAATATTATGCAGGGCGTGTTCTTCCTCGCCTGCTCGAACACCGCGTGGAGGTTCTTCTCCGTGTTGCCCGTGTACATGTCGATTATCTGGTTCAGCCTCGCTATTATGACGTTGGCACCCGCCTCTCCGGCGATGGCGTTCACAGTGTGGGTCTTTCCTGTGCCGGGCGGGCCGTACAGGAGCAGGCCGACCCCGAGCTTCTTCCCGTACTTTCGGAACAGGTCGGGCTCACTTATGGCGAGTATGACGTTGTCAGTCAGATATTTCTTTATCTTGTCTAGTCCGATGACAGAGTCGAACTTTATGTTGGACTTGTAGAACTTGAGCTTCTTTATCTGGCCCTCCTCTATCTTCTCCTCTTCCTCCTCCTTCATGGTGGGCTTGGCCATCGATGACAATTGCTTCGCGTCGCCCTTGCTCCCCACCTCACTCTCAAGGTGGATCAGCTGGTCTATCTTCTCCAGCCTGTTCTTCGCCTCCGCATAGTCGGGGTTGTTGGCAAGCGAGCGCTCGTACCACCTCCTCGCCTCTATGTAGTCGTTCTCGCTCTCCGCCATGTCTCCGATGAGAAGGGGAGCGTCAGCGCTCTTGGGCTGGAGCTCCATTA
>JAGWFU010000090.1 GCA_028867845.1 Microcaldota archaeon
CGCCTCCCCTGCCTCCTTTTCCTCCTTCTCCTTTGTAGCATCTCGCTCCTTCTTCGATTCCTTTATGATTTTATTCAGGCTTCTGTCCTCGTTTTCCCATGCTTTCCTTAGGTCGTCTTTAGAGGCATATGTGCCTGTAACGGCGCCGATTGCGCCCGCCTTAGCAGTAACGCTAGCAGCATTTGGACCGGTATATTTCAGCTTTTCAACTACGCGGGATCTGTTTGCCATCCACTCAGGTATGGCCATGCCTACGCCGGTCCTGCTGCCACGAACACCTGCCATTAACGATTTGGTCTGGCGCAATGTAGAAGCCTTCACATTTGCTATGTCTTCCTTAGAGGCTCCAGCTAGGTTAAGCATGGTCTTCCTCGCGGTTATGGCCCGTTCCTTCTCCTTGGCGGTTGCCATCTTGTTGAATCCGGGTTTAAAGACTACCTCGTTCGTGTTCTGGTTCCTTATTGTCTTGGGCGAGAACACTACGTCCCTCTGCCTCTCTCCCCTGGCTGAGCCCGACCTCGCCTTGTGCACGCCCCTGGTGGCCTCCAGCAGCTGCTCCTGCTTGTCGCTCTTGAAAGCATGAGACTTGCTGCCAAGTCCCTTGCCTGCAGCGCCTGCGCCCACTCCGCTCGCGAGTCCTATCAGCGCGTCGAATCCGAAGAACTGGAATATGCTCGCACCTCTGGCAAGACCCGCTGCTGCAGCTATGAGAACCACTATGACGACTAGCGGTATTAGCGCGTAGATTGCGCCTATGCTCAGTATTATCGGAGCCATCATCTCTCTCAGTATAATACGCGCCAAAGGTTATATTTAAACCTATATGGGGCTACGTTAGGCGTGCGCCGCAAGGGAAAGGCGTAACTACTACCTCTTGAGCAGCTTGAACCTGCTCATGTACAGCTCGCTCTGCAGAAGGACGAGGAATGGGATTATGAACAGCGAGTTGAAGACGAGCATGATGTACCTCGAGGCGACGGTGCCGCCCACAAGTATGAATATGAAGTCGAAGACCGTTATCAGCACTATGGCGAAGACAAGCCACATCAGGAAGTAGTCGAACCTCTTGAAGAAGAAGCTGACGCTCGCGTCCATCGCGTGGCCTATCCTGTTCTCGTCTATGACTATGGATGCGGGCGCGTAGAACACGAACGGTGTAACTACTAGGCCCGCTATCGCAGTCGCGAGGGCCGAGAAGCTGGTGCCGTAGGTGAGCACGTTCACCAGCACCACTATAACCGTGGCTATCAGGAGAACGGCGAACACCTTGGCCGTATATTTCTCTATGCCGCCCATCACCTCCCTAGTTATCCTTGTGTGGGTCCTGCTGTGCTTCACTATGACGTTGATCGCCACTATGGCGAAGCTGAGGAACAGGAGGGAGAAGAAGACCGCGGCGAATATTATCGCTGTGTTGAATATGTTTAGGTTGAGGAATACGCTCGCCGTCCTCAGGAATATCGAGCCCGCGTCGATGAACGTCGGGAATGACGCAAAGACGGGAATAAGGAATGCGATCACGAATGAAACCGAGAACAGGAGTATGAGCTTAAGGTTAGCCCTGTAGGTCTCTATGGCGTAGTTTAGTACAGGAGTGCTGGCCATTCGAACCACTGATTGACAAGATATGATTAGAGGGCAAACAATAAATATGTAGATGTGAGGCCTACGTGGCGGTGGCAGCAATAGTGGCGGTGGTGGTTGCAGACCCGCTGAGCGTGTCGGAGAGGCCGAAATTTAGTGTGTTGATACCACCAGGTGCGCTTGATGGGAGTGTGAACGCGTATGTGTAGGTGGTTCCGCTCATCTGGAACGAGTCATGGACGCTGGGATCCTCCGCGTCGCTGACAGTTACGGTGTACGGCGACGGGTTGGGATCTGTTACTGTAACGCTGTACTGGACCTGAGCTCCGGTGTTGATCTGGCTGAAGCCAGGTGTGACTGAGATGGTCGGGTTGCCGGACGCCTGCTGATTGCCCCCCGATGTCGAGGGCGTGGTGCCTGAGGGGCTCGTCGGGCTGGTCGGCAAGCCGGTGTTGGTCAGCACCGCTCCGGTGCTGGAGCAGCTGACCTTCGGCACCCCCGAATTGCTGAGGCTTATCACCTCGTTGAGCATCCACGGGGCGAGCAGCGCTATTATGACGCCGACTACGCCGCCCATAAGCATCGACATGCCGTAGCCCTGTATCTGCCCCCTGGTCTGGCTTGGCATCACGTGCGCACCTGCGTAGAGCGCGCCACCGAGCAGCATAAGCGCGAGGCCGAGTATGAAAACTATGCCCTCTATGCTGTTGCAGATGTTGCCTATTTCCTTCTGTATCTGTGTTATTGCGGCAGAGCTGATACCAGACTGCTGGCTGTTAGAGCCGGTGCCCAGTGTAGATGACTGGGTGGCCGAGCAGATGTCGGGGCTTGAGGACGGGCATGTGCTGCCCACTGGTGCAGCCGTAGCCTGGCACGCTACGCCTGGGATGTCGAGCGCGTTGATGCAGGAGGCTGAGGAGGCCACGCAGCCCGCAGGCAGGCAAATCCCTGCGGAATTGGTATTGGAGTTGGAATTTGAGTTGGAGTTCG
>JAGWFU010000091.1 GCA_028867845.1 Microcaldota archaeon
CCAGCACCTCCTCCGCCGCCAGTAGAGGTGATGGTGCTAAATACGCTATTCCCTCCGCTTCCGCCTACTCCAGAAGTACCACCACTGCCTCCTGCACCTACTGTGACGGTATACGCCTGCTGCGTTACCGCTAGGTTGTCATTCTCGATAAATCCTCCACCTCCCCCTCCGCCCGACCCAGCACCAAAGTCTGCGCCGCCGCCTCCGCCTCCTGCCACGGCAAGCACCGCTACGCTCCCACTTGTCCCGGTGACAGTAAACGTGCCACTTGATGTGTAAGTGCAGATATCATTTCCTGCAGAGAAGGTAAGCGAGCCTCCGCAAGTTGCGGTAAAGATAGTCGTAGTGCTAGTTGTGGTCGTAGTTGTTGTAGTAGATGTGGTTGCGGAGACTGGCGCAGCTGTAGACGCCTGTGCCGTGACGGATGCCACACGGCCAAGGTTTCCGTTCTCTATCTGAGTGTTGTACTGGATCCAGAGGTAGCCCGAAAAGGGAGTTCCTATAGTATTGGATGTGAGAGGACAGCGGTACACTAGATTGGTCTTCTGTCCTGTAGCAAGCTGTTGCTGTGCAATGCTCTGTATGCTTACAGGTGTCGTTGAATTCTTAGTACAGGATAGCCCTGTGATTGTAACCGTCTGCCCTATCTGAGCGAATTGGACTATTAGATTCCCGGTTGTGTTAAGCTGAGGGGAGGTGCAGAGGTAACCGGTGCTTGCGAGGCATGATGTTCCGAGGAGGGAGTGCCCCCCGAAGACGCCGATCTGGTAGAGTATCGCTAGTACGATCGCCACGACAAGTATGGCCCACCCGTATGTCATCAGGTACTCCATTGCTGATTGGGCCTTGTTCATGAAATCTACATATGGATGCATGAAAAAGGCTAAATAGATGGACAATAAGCGCTTGCTACTGAGGGCCTGAGGCCTCCTTTATCCCTTCAATCAAGGCCTCAACGCTCTGGCTCTCTGAGTACGCCGAGAGCGCAGCAAGCTTCATCCTCGCTGAATCCGCCTTCCTCTCCTTGAGGTCCAAGTACGCGTCGTAAAATAAGGTATTGACGAACATGTTCCCCGATCTGTCAATCTCTTCGATGGCTGCGCGCATCGGCTTCATCTCCTTGCCCCTCGCGTCAAGCAGCAAGGAGGCATAAGTTGCCAAAGCTGGCTGGCCGGACTTCTTCAGCGCCTCAAGGCTCTCGCTCGCGCCCCTAATCTTTCCAAACTTAATCTGACACAGCAGCAACAGGTAACGCTGCCTGTACTCCTCACCATTTGCGAGAGATGCGGTGAGAAGCGCTATCGCCCTGGCAAGCATCCTCTTTGACAGTGATATCAGAGTCAGCGACCTGTCTCTCATGTCGATGTTCTCGTACATGTATCCCTGCTTGGCGTAGTTGACGCCGCCCAGCACGCTGTTCGAGTACCTTATGTAAAGCAGTGCCTGCGCGTACAGCAGTGCAGGATCCTCCATCTTTGGATCTATGGCCTTGTAGGCCGCGATCGCAGCGTCGAAATCTCCTGAGTCGACAAGAGCCTTTATCTGCCGTATCGAGTCCGCCATTGCGGGCGTCTTTGCCGCTGCCGCGTCAGCAGTTGTATCTACTATGTTCTCGCACACTGAGCAAAGTGAGAACTGCCCCAATGCTGGAGTCTCTGTCCCACAGTGCATGCAGAGGAGCCGCATCGCCGTCGCGAACTTCGATATGTAACCCATATACCTCCTCTGGTCCATACTCACACCTTCCTCAGCACCGCGAACAGATGCATAGAGTCGTAGGGCTCCAGGCTTATGCGCTCCTCTATCTCGAACGTCCCCTCAAGCAGCTTCAGCTCCTGCTCGTACACCTCCTTCGGCCTCTTCGATATGTCTATGCTCTGCGACTTTATTATGAAGTATGCGATTCCATTCTTCTTCAGTAACCTGCTGTTGGCCAGCAGTATCACAGCCTGCTCCTTAGCGGAGACGTCCTGGTACATGACGTCCACCTCCCCCACTACGGACTCGTAGTTCTCCGTCTGCCTTGCATCGGATAGTATCGGCATTATGTTGTCCCTCGCATCGCAGAGCTCCAGGAGGTTCCTCATGTTCCTCTCCGCCAGCTCCACCGCGAAGACGCTGCCCCCCTTTACTATGTCGCTCACGTGGCTGACTGTGGTGCCCGTCGCCGCCCCAACGTACAGCACGTCAGAGCCCTCCTTTATCGACATGTTCTTCATGCCGTTCAGTATCGCAGCGGCGAGCTTGCTCCTGTAGGGGTTCCAGAGCCTGTACTCCACCCCGTCGACCTGCACCAGCTCCTCGTTGTACACCCTCTTGCCCCTCTTCAGGTTGGGGGTGGCGAGCTTGCCGTCTATCAGGTAGACGTTCTCGAAGAGCCGCTTTACTGTCATCCAATCATACAGCTTTGCACGCTCATCTTAAAAATAGTATCGTGGGATTACGGATTCCCGTTGCCAAGCGCGTTGTAGGCGATTATGACGATGCCCGA
>JAGWFU010000013.1 GCA_028867845.1 Microcaldota archaeon
CGGAGAAGGCGGTCAAGGACCTGGAGAAGAAGCTCAAGGAGGAGGAGAGCAGGAAGAAGGAGGCGAAGAAGAGGATAATGAAGGTTGTGAAGCGCGAGTGGTACGAGTCGTTCAGGTGGTTCTTCACCAGCACAGGCATGCTTGTCATCGGGGGCAGGGACGCCCACCAGAACGAGTTGCTCAACTCAAGGCACTTCTCCGACAAGGACCTGTTCTTCCACGCCGACATATTCGGCGCTCCAGTTACCATACTGAAGGACGGCGCGGACTCTGCCAGGGAGGTAAAGGAGGAGGTCGCGCAGTTCGCTGCGAGCTACTCGAGCGCATGGGAGGAGATGCTCAGGAGCATAGACGTCTACGCCATGAGGAGGGAGCAGGTTAGCAAGTCAAGCGAGAAGGGATCGCTGGGCACAGGCAGCTTTCTACTTAAGGGGGAGAGGGACTGGTACAGGAACGTCGAGCTTTCGCTGGTCATGTTCGTAAAAGAGGAGAGGCTCAACACTGCCCCAATGACCACCTTCCATAAAATGCAGGAGAAAGGCAAGCACGTCGTCCTATCGCAGGGCAATCTGAAAAAGTCCGATGCCGGAAAGAAGATAGCCGCGTACCTCGGAGTGGACGACCTTGACAACGTCATAAGGCAGCTCCCAACTGGTAGCTTCACGTTGAAGATGCAGTGACTACATCAGGTTGTAACCCCTGTCGGCCGGTATTATCGCACCGTTTACTACCCAGGAATCCTCCGTCATCAGCCACACCACCACATTAGCAAAGTCCTCTGGCGGCGCGCTGCCGCCCGTGCTCTTCCTGAGCTTCTTCCAGTCCCTTCCCGGGGTGAATTCGCCGTCTATCTGCTGCGGCGCTATCGCGTTGACGCGTATACCCTTTGGCGCAAGTTCCGCGGCTAGCGTCTGTACCGCCTTTGCAGTGCCCGCCTTGGCTATCCCGTAGGAGAGCTGGTTCGGCAAGGATTTCCCGATTCCCTTCATCGCTGACACAAGCACTATTGATGAGCCCTCGTGCATCCTCTTGACCGCCTCCTGCACTATCAGTATCGGCGCCTTTATGTGGTTAGTTAGCATCTGGTCGAGCCCCTTAGGATCGGATACCGTATCCTCTACATATCCGCCTATCATGACGGATAGATGGTCAATGCCGCCAAGGAACTTGACCGCTGCATCGACAAGCTTCTTGGGTTCCTTCACTCCGTCTATGTGCAGGGCCTTCACCTTGCCGTGCTTCTTCAAGGCGCCCTCCATCTCATCGAGCTTCTCCTTCTCCAGCGAGCAGATGACGACCTCCGCGCCCTCCTTCAGCAGCAGGTGCGCCGTCGCATATCCGAGCCCCTTGCTGACGCCGACAACCAGGACCTTCTGACCCTTGAGCCTCATTCAACCACAAGTTAGTTGGCCAGCCAACGAATTTATAACAAGCGCATAAAAGTGCAGGAGGAGGGATTTGAACCCTCGAACCCCTAAAGGAACGAGCCCTGAACCCGTCGCATTTGACCGAGCTTTGCTACCCCTGCACATTAGCAAAGTATTTGCACCTTGAAGATTTAATAAATAGCACATTTAATTGATTGTAGGGAATCCATGTCCGCTTCTCAGAGCATAAGCGCCAAGGTCGCCACCGCGGTGGGGCTCGGCGCCATAATAGGCGCAGGCATATTCGTGCTGAGCGGAACCGCCATAGCATTGGCGGGCACTTACGCCATACTTGCGTTCATCCTTGTGGGGATAGTCGCGCTCATGGTCGCCTTCCAGCTCGGCGAGCTGGGCTCCATAATGCCGCACCTGAAGGGCGGCGCATACTCGTACGCCTACAAGGCATTCGGCAGCGAGCTCGGCTTCATCACTGGCATACTCCTATACTTCAGCTTCGCCACGGCGATATCCGTTATAGCGCTGGGCTTCGGCTCTTACCTGTCGAGCATACTCGGCATGCCCACAACCATGTTCGCGATCCCGTTCGCGATAGCGCTGATACTGGTGCTCGCGCTCGTGAACATACTCGGCATAAGGAAAGCGGCAAAAGTTGACTTCGGCCTTGTCGCGATCAAGATTGCGATACTCGCGGTCTTCATAGTGTTCGCGTTCGGCGTGGCAAGCAGAACGGGCTTCAACATCGGCCACTTCACCTCCGGCCTCTCAGGCAAGGGACTGGGCGGCATCTTCGCGGCGAGCGTGGTCATACTCTTCGCCTACTCCGGGTTCCAGGCGATATCTACATTTACCGGTAGGGTGATAGGCGGGGGTGTGCGTGCGGGGAAGGCGATAGTATACTCTGTAGCCATAAGCATGGTGCTGTATGTGCTGGTGGCCATAGCCCTGATACTGCTGGTGCCCGCCAACCTGTTCACTATATCGGGCAATCCGCTGGCGTTCGCCCTGCAGGCAGCCCATGCGCCCGGCTGGCTCTCCCTTCTGGTCAACATAGGCGCGCTCATAGCCACCACATCCGCAACGCTTGCGATGATGCTCAGTGCCTCTAGGATGCTACACCAGATAAGCTCCGACCATCTGCTACCCAAGATACTCAGGAGGTACAGCAAGGCGAGGGACGTCGCGGTCAACTGCGTGATACTCTCCGCCGTCATCGGTATAATAATGCTGTTCTCTGGCAACCTTTTCATCATAGCCGCCATAAGCAACTTCGGCCTCCTGTTCTCCTACCTCGTGGTCAGTTTCTGCATCGTGCACTTCAGGCGCAAGAAGGTCAATGCGGAGTTCAGGTCGCCCTTCTACCCGTACCTGCCGGTAGTGACCATAGTGGCGCTGCTCGCGCTGATGATAGGCATGCCCCAGCAGGCGCTGGTCGTGGGGGTCATACTGATAATGTCGCTCATAATCATCTACTACTTCCTCCGTGAGTATGAATCGAAGAAGGTAGTGAGGATAAGGCTGTTCAAGTGAAACGTGGCATTTAGGCAACAAATTATATATATTTCCATATCTGATAGATATATTTATATATCTTATTGCTATAAGTAATACTATGAAAACCAGTACAAAGCAGGTCGAGGTGCTGCATTCTCCGCGCCTGGCCACTGTCCTGATGGTGGAAAAGACGCTGAAGGATGCCGGCAAGGTCGTAAAGATTGCGGAGCTAAAGCGCAGGCTCCCAAAGAAGGTCATGCACTCGACCCTGCTTGAAATTCTCGATTATCTACAGAAGAGCGGAAAGATTGTAATAGGCACTAAGGGAGTTCTTTGGGTGTATGCCCCGAAGGAAGAGCTCGACAGATTGATAAAGGGAGGCTTAGAGATATGAACGACGCAAGGCCGACAAGGATTGTGTTCCTTGACCAGGCGAAGGAAGAGTTTGAGCAGCTTAACAAGATGGTCGGCTCCCAGGCCTCCGATGGCGTCAAGAACTCGGAGGAGATACGCCTACTTAAATCGATAAATCAGAAGGTCGGACTGATTAAGTCCAACCCGCTGTACGGCAACAACATACCTAAACAATTGATTCCTCGCGGGCTCAATGTCACGAACCTATTCAGAGTCGAGCTTACCGGATACTGGCGCATGCTCTACACGCTCAGGGGCAATGAGGTTGAGGTGGTGGCAATAGTGTTATATCTTGTCGACCATAAGGAATACGATAAACTATTCGGCTACAGGAAAAAGTAAAACCTTCTTTGTGATCTCATGCTTGTAAGTCTGGTCGGCGCGCCGAACAAGGGGAAGAGCACACTGTTCTCAGCGCTGACAATGAACGAGGTGGCGATAGCCGACTATCCGTTCACTACTGTGGACCCTAATCTCGGATTGGCCTACGCCACGAAGAAGTGCGTGGAGGCTGAGCTCAAGGTCAAGTGCAAGCCAAGGAACTCGCTCTGCCACAACGGCACGAGGATGATACCCGTCAACATCGTCGACGTCGCCGGCCTGGTTGAGGGCGCCCATCAGGGCAAGGGGATGGGCAACCAGTTCCTCAGCGACATATCCGCCTCTGACGCGGTTATTGTTGTGTCCGATATAAGCGGGAAGACGGACAGCAACGGCAATCCCTCTACTGGCGCGGATCCGGTGGCTGACGTGAAGGCGGTTATCGAGGAGCTGGTGCAGTGGACCGCCTCCATAGTCAAGAAGCACATCGCACAGATATCGAGGAGGGAGGACGGCATAGTCGCGCTATGCGAGATACTCACCAACATGAAGGCCACCAGAGCACAGGTAGAGGACGCAGCAGGAAAAGCGTTCCTTGTAACCAGCACCATAAAATGGTCGGATGAGGACATACTTAGGTTCTCCAGGGAGTTCCTGAAGCTCAACAAGCCGATAATAGTTGCTGCCAACAAGTCCGACGCTCCTGGCTCGGAGAAGGGGCTGGCATCGCTGAGGTCGGAATTCGGGGACGCCAACGTGGTGCCCACATCAGGGGCAATAGAGCTAGCGCTCAGGAAAGCGGCAAAGCAGGGCCTCATAGACTACGAGCCGGGAAACAGGAGCTTCAACTTCATAGGGGATGTGACCGATGCGCAGAAAAGCGCACTGGACTATATGCTCAAGTTCGTGAAGGAGCGCGGGACAAACGTTCAGGAGCTGCTCAACTCCGCCGTATTCGGCACTCTTGGCAACATAGTCGTCTATCCTGTCGAGGACGAGGGCAAGTACTGTGACCACTCCGGCAACGTGCTGCCCGACGCGATATTGATGAAGTCCGGCTCCACCGCCATCGAGCTAGCGGAGAAGATACACACCGACATAGCGAAGAACATGCTGTATGCGGTCGACGCAAGGAACAAGAAGCGGCTGGCGAAGAACTATCCGCTCCAGGATGGGGATGTAATAAGGATAGTGAGCGCAGCTAGGTGAGCAGGTCTACTCCTTTCTCCTGGCATAGGATACCAGGGCGAAAAGGGGCACAAGCACCACTGTTATCACTACGGGTATCACGATGAGGTACTCTATGAAGTTGGTAAGAGTGACCGATGCGAGAAAGCTTGCTCCAGAATATCTCACCGAAAGGTAGATTACGAATATCGCGACTATGTAAATCAATATGGCGTAGAGCGCGTTTATCACTCCGGTGTAGAGCACTATGCCTGACTTCTTCCTTGACTCGCCCACGCGCTCGCCTATTAGCAGCGCTGCTATGAGTGGCAGTATTATCGAGCCAGGCAGGTAGATTATGTAGCTCGCTATCTGGGTTATGTACTTGTCCATGCTGCCAACTCCGAGTGTGTTGGCAATCGGTATGACCGCGGCCTCTAGTATCACAGCGAAGACGAGGAAGCCTATCCAGAAGGTGAGCGGCGCGGCTATCTGCACGTTCCTCGGGTCGGCCTTCTTCTCCGTCTCCCTTTCCTGCTCTTCCCGCTCGCGATCTAGCGTCTTCCTCTTCGACTCGTATGCGCTGGGCATTGAAACACTTATACTCCGCAGCAAGTATATAAAGCTTTATCGTGGATATAGTTATCGAAGTTGGTGCTTATGGCAGGAATAGGGACTCCGCAATCTCAGGCAGGAGTGATGAGCTTCTATGACGCCGCGACAGCGGGCCCGAAGCTGAACCCGAAGGTGATACTCCTCATAGTCGTTCTCTTCGCAGCGGTCGTCATCGTCTTCGACCACTTCATATACGCGGTCTGAGGCTCAGGCTAGCTTGAAGATGTCCCTCCTTACCTCTGTTATCTCTCCGTTCTCAGCGAGTATGTAGAATATGGCCCTTATCCCGTCCTCGTCTATCCCCGTCTCGCCCGACAGCTCCTCAACGCTCCTCGGCTTCGATCCCATCGCCTTCATCAGCTTGGGCGTGTTGCCCCTTATGAAGTCCCTGAGCGCAATGTAGAACTTCTTGTTGAACGCCCTCGTCCCTATTATCAGGCCCTGCCTTATGCTTGTCTCAACCGCTGAAGAGACGCTGGCCGCCTCAGCCTCGTTGTTGAGCACTATGTACCCTTGCGACTCCAGTATGTCGACGTATGAGTTCTCCTTGTTCAGCTTCTGCTCCCAGGCCTTAGGCTTTGCCTCAGCTTTCTGCGGTGCCTGCGGCTGCACCATCCTAGCCGGCTGTTGCGGCGCGCTCGCCGCCCTCTTGCCCATGAGGTAGGTGTTGTAGACGCTCTTCGATATCCCGAACTTGAACGTGGTGTCTCCTGACTTCTTGAACAGCGATACCACCTTCTTCTTCAGCAGCGCCTTCACTATCTGCTTCTCGTCCGATGTGAGCATGCTCAGGACCTTCTCCTTCGTCCTCTCCCCATATCTGATTGTGTCGAGCTTCCTGAGCACTGCAATCTCCGCCGGGCTTAGGCTTCCTTCAGCCACAGCCGGCATGGACATGCCCGATGCCTCGCCCTGCGACTTCTCGAGAAGCTTCGCTATGTAGTCCTTCTTCGCGAGCAGGAACGTGGTGTCCGTGTGCCTGAAGAAGTCGAGGTCGTCGCCCTCCTTCACAGCCAGCTTCTGGACTACGTCCATCGGCAGGTAGATGGCAAGCTTGTCCTTCACTTTGTAGACCTTTGAGATCTCAACGCACCCACAGGAAAGGATTTTAGCCTTTGATGATATGTATGCTCATGCAAAGCTTAAAAGGGTTTAGCAAGGCGGGCGCAGCGGACGTCAGGAGGGCCACTGAACCAAGGAGAATGGGTTCCAACAAGTACGACAACGGCTCGGTGCTTATAGTCGGCGGCGGCAGGGAGTACCACGGCGCGCCGCTGATGGCGGCGTTCGGCGCGAGCAATACGATAGCAGCTTTGAGGACGGCTTCAGGCAATGTTACTATCGCGGTGCCGAATCGTGTAGCGAACGCGGTAAGGGCGCTATCCGCAAACATGATAGTTAGAGAGCTCGGCTCGGATACATTGAGCAAGGCTGACATAAAGGTAATCGGCTCGATCAGGCACGATGTCACTGTGATAGGCCCAGGCATAGACACGGACAAGAAGAGCTTGGAGGCGATCCACTCGCTCATCAAGGCTGAGATCAAGGCGGGCAAGAGCCTGGTGATAGACGCCACAGCCATAAAGACTCTGCTCACATCGGAAAGGCTGGGCAAGCACGTGGTCATAACGCCGCATACCGGGGAGTTCAGGGACCTCACCGGCCTGGACCTCAAGAAGGCTGGCATCACTGAACGGATAAAGGCATCGGTGCAGGTTGCAAAGAAACTGGGTTGCGTTGTTGTGCTCAAGGGGCACGAGACCGTGATAACCGATGGCAAAACATTCAAGGTCAACGTGGCGAAGACATCTGCTCTCGCCACTATTGGCACAGGAGACGTGCTCTGCGGGATAATCGCGAGCTACATGGCGTCGCACAAGGACGCCTACGAGTCAGCTGTCGCGGGAGTGCATGTGCACTCTCTGGTCGGCGACATGCTGGCAGGGAAGATGGGCACCCACATAATCGCGATGGACGTCGCGGAGCACATCCCCGATGTATTAAAAGGCTTTGATGTAGCGGTATAAGCTAGTTGAGAACATGGACTCCCCGTACTCTGGCGTGATTGAGGAGATATCTTCATCCCTTGTCAGCGCAGCAGAGGCGGCGGGTTACAAGGTGACCGCTGCTGAGACCGGGGTGGACAGGTCTAGGGCGTTCAGCGACTTCGCATCCACCGTCGCGCTCAAGCTGGCCAAGAGGCTCAACAAGAACGCGGACGAGATTGGGAACGCGATAAAGGCCAAGCTGGAACTCCCGAAGGGCGTAGACAGCGTGGAGGTCAAGAACGGGTTCCTCAACTTCAACCTGAACAGGCAGTGGTTCGCGCAGTCGGTGATAGACTACCTGACCGAGAAGGATGGAAAGAACATCAGGTCATCCGTGGGTAAGGGCAGGAGCGTGATAATAGAGTATCCTAGCGTCAACCCAAACAAGCCATGGCACATCGGCCATCTCAGGAACGCGCTCACAGGCGATGTGCTCGCCAACATGCACGAAGCGACAGGCTACGACGTGCAGCGCGAGGACTACATAGACGACCTTGGTCTGCAGATGGCGGAGGCCGTGTGGTGGCACGTGAAGAACAGCACCAAGCCAGAGGGGAAGTTCGACCAGTGGGTGGGCAAGGACTACGTCCATGCCAACAAGTACATGGCTGAGCACGACTCCAAGGCGGAGATCGCCAAGGTGTTGCAGCTTATGGAGCAGGACGGCACTTATGAAGAGGAACTGGGCAGGAGCATGGCCGAGAGGTGCGTGCGCGCCCAGTATGAGACCGCGTTCGACTACAAGGTATACCACGACATAATGGTCTGGGAGAGCGACATACTCCGCGCAGAGCTGCTCACCAAGGCGATGGACCTGCTGGAGGCCAAGGGAACCGCGAAGAGGATAAAGGGCGGCAAGTTCGATGGCTGCTTCGGCATAGACCTCGCCGACATAAAGGACCTGCCTGCGGAGCTGAAGGGGCAGAAGGAGACGATAAAGGTGTTGGTGAGGAGCGACGGCACTCCCGCGTACCTGGCCAAGGACATAGCCTTCCACATGTGGAAGCTCGGGATAATAGAGGCGGACTTCAAGGTCAAGCCCTTCATAGAAGAGCAGCCGAACGGCAATCCCCTAATGACTACGGGCAAGGATGGTAAGGAGCTGAGGTTCAACGGCACGGAGCTTGCGATAAACATAATCGGGTCCGCGCAGGGATACCCGCAGATGCTGCTCAGGCTCGCCATCGAGGCGGTGAGCGGCAAGAGCGACTCGATAAAGCATCTGGCGTACGGCGAGGTTGAGCTCGAGTCCGGTGCCCTGTCCGGAAGGAAGGGCACGTGGATAGGGTACAGCGCCGACGACCTGTTCAGGGAGGCGAAGCAGATGGCCTCCACGCAGATAAAGGAGAGGTTCAAGTTCAGCGATGCGGAGTACAACGAGATAGCCGGCAGCGTTGCTCTCGCCGCGATAAGGTTCGAGTACCTGAGGCTCGGGCCAGAGAAGAAGCTCGTCTTCTCGTGGGACAGGGCGCTCAGCTTCGAGGGCAACTCCGGTCCCTATGTGCAATACACCTACGCTAGGGCATCCAGGATACTCGATGACTCGAAGACCAAGGTCGGTTCCACTAAGGGCCTCTTCGGCACGATCACCGATACCGAGTTCGGGCTGGTGAAGCTGCTCTCGAACTCGAGGGAGGTTCTGGAGAAGGCGACAGCCGAGCTGAGGCCCAACACGCTGTGCGAGTACCTGATAGAGTTGTCTCTCATGTTCTCGAGGTTCTACGAGCAGTCGCCTGTGCTGAAGGCGGAGAACGAGGAGGTCAAGAGGTCGAGGATCGCCATACTTGTCGCATTCAGGATTGTGGTTGGGCAGATGCTCGGCGTACTGGGCATAGATGCGCTTGAGCGCATGTAAGCTTGCCGAGAAAACAGTTAAATAGCTTTAACGGCAATAGAGGCTAGAGTGGGCTCGTAGCTCAGCTTGGATAGAGCGACGTCCTCCTAAGACGAAGGTCGGGGGTTCAAAATGTATTTAAGGGTTAGCTCTTAAATCCTCATGAAAATCCCCCCGGGCCCGCTTTCGTGATAACATGCCTAAGAAGATAAAGCAGAGCAAGGAACCTGTCTTCATAGTCAGGCCGGTGAAGAAGAACTTCGGCCTCGACTACCTGCACATATCCCTGATAGTGCTGGTGATAGCCCTTGTGGCGCTTGCTTTCGGCATCTCTCTGTTCAAGCCAGGAGCCTCCATGGGCAGCGGCTGCCAGTACGGCGCGCTCAACGGGACATGCGTAACGCCGATCCACAACTCGAGCCAGGCCCTTCTGGGCGCGGAGAGGATACTCGCCTCCTATGGCAGCCTAAACAGCTCTTTGTCGCTGCTTCCATACTACTCATTGGTCAACCAGTCCACGGTGGACTACCTGCCATCGCAGGCCAAGTGGTACGTCTCGGTGCCGTACATTAACCCGCTGTCCCGCCACCAGGTATTCAGGGTCTCTTTCACCCTCTTCGATTCCAACCTCTCTCTTGCGACCCCATACACCCAGCTGCTGTCTCCTGTATCCTACACCAACAACAGCGTGGCAGGGCTTGGCTCCGTGAGCATCTCTGGGAGGACACTGTGCCAGACAACCACTCCAATTCCTGTTTACCTTATAACTGACCCCTACTCGCCTGGCGCCCTCGGTGCGATATCCACTGCGGCCAACGCAACCAAGCAGTTCGGCAGCCAGGTCAACATGAGCTACTACTTCGTGTTCGGCGCGCCATCCATCAGGTTCTACAAGAGCTTCGGGCTCGTTCAGACACAGGCACTCGGACAATACCTCTCCTGCGCTTCCAGGCAGAGCAACTTCGCAGGATACGCTGCCAACGTGAGCTCAGTGTTCACTGGCACGCCAATCAGCAACTCTACGCTCTCCGACATTGCAGCTGCATCGAACCTCAACACCACAAAGCTCAACACCTGCCTGGCGAACGTGAGCGTGGCGCTCAACTACCAGGCCCAGCTGTCAGACCTGTACAACCTGCAGTACAGTCCGGGATTCGTGGTTAACTGCAAGTACGGCACCATACCGGAGACCCTGAACTACTCGATAGACTACGCGCTTGGCTCGCTTCCTGGCGCGCACTGAGGCAAGGCAACCTTATTAAACCTTACATATCCAGTATATCAGTCCGGCCTAGAGAACCAGGATATTGAACCGTAGCGTGAGTGATGGATTGGAGGCCTCCAGGAGCAGATCAAGGATAATAGACAAGGCACTCACCATAGGGATAAAGTCGAGGGCAAACTCGCTTCCGTTCAAGTCGTTGCTCTACGCGATGTCCCACGCTAGGCTTAAGATGGGCAACAGCAAGGCGCAGGTGACTACCCTGCACCTGAAGAAGCTAACCCAGAGCCAGAGGATAATACACGAGATAGCGAAGGGTCTGGACGCACAGGAGGATCCCGACCCCAGCGCCATCTACAAGCACATTAAGGGGGCGACAGCGCACTATGTCAACCTCTTCTATGCGCTCACCAGCGAGGAGAGGACGGAGTACATAGCCAAGATAGGCAGGATGAAGCTCTCAAGGGAGATAAGGCCCGAGGAGAACCTGCTGCTGATGCCAGCGATTAATGCCGAATTGAGGGAGCAGAAGAGCAACGTGATAAACACCATAGCCAATCGGCTCTACAGGGCGCCGTTCAAGGTCCTTTACGACTCGAGCAAGTCCGCGCTGCACGTGGCGCTGCTGGAGCGCAACATGGCGATAAAGAGCGTGCCCGAGCAGATGCTCAAGAACTTCTCCAGCATAATGTCCAAGATGGACGAGGTCATAAAGTCTATAGACATGGGCCTCATCGATGCCACCACCTTCGACGAGGTGAAGAACGAGTTCGTGGCCGACGCGGTCAACTTCTCTGCACAGACGGAGATAGGGCTGGTTAGCGTCATCTCCGAGCGTATAGACACAGACAAGGTCAAGATGGAGAGGCTCTACAAGCTGCACAGGAAGAACAGGAGATGAGCCGGCCACACCCGCCTATAAATACGTTATCCTTCAAATTATATCTGCTTGGTTCAGCGTGGGCTCCTATCGTCTAGCCCGGTCAAGGACGCGGCCCTCTCAAGGCCGAAACTCGGGTTCAAATCCCGGTGGGAGCATCTTACTCGGAGTTCTAATCCCTTACGCAAAGATATATATAACTTTGCCCATGTAATCATTCATGGCCGATGTGGAGCGTTCCATCAGGCAGGTCCTCGACAGCATAGAGAAGGACAAAAAGATACCCAAAGAGAACAAGAGCGCGCTCGAGAACCACATAAACTTCCTCAGGGCGCGCGGAGCCGATCCTAAAACAGTATTGAAGCACCTCTACTGCATGAAAAAATTCCTGCCTGCGCTCGGCGGAGTGGATTGCAGGGAGGCCGACAGGCAGGACATAGAGCGCGCCATGGCGAAGATAGAGGCGCTGAGCATCGGCTCCGAGACGAAGAGGAACGTCAAGTCGATAATAAAGGCGTTCTACAAGCACATGCTGGGCGAAGACCTGTACTACCCAAAGCAGGTGGCGTGGATCAAGACCAGCCAGGCCAAGAACAAGAGGACGCTGCCCGAGGGCATACTCACGGAGGACGACGTACTGAAGATGCTCACCGCATCCGGAAACGTCAGGGACAAGGCGATCGTCGCGCTGCTGTTCGACAGCGGAATCAGGGTCGGGGAGCTGCTTGGGGTAAGGGTGAAGGACGTAGACCTGGACTCCGAACCCGCACACGTGACAGTGAACGGCAAGACCGGCATGAGGAGGATACCAATCCTGTTCAGCGTCCCCTACCTCGCCGGATACCTGAACACCATCAGGGATAGGAAGCAGCCGGAGCCGCTGTTCATGGCGATAGGCTCTTGGAGCAATCTGGAGAGGCCTGTGGAGCGCGCCGCGGTCGCCAAGGTGCTGAAGCTCGCGGCCAAGAGGTCGCATATCGACAAGCCGATAAACCCCCACGCGTTCAGGCACGCCAGGGCCACCTACTACGCCAGCAGGCTCACCGAGCAGCAGCTAAAGGCCTTCTTCGGCTGGACCGGCGACTCGAGGATGGCGAGCACTTATGTCCACCTCTCCGGGAGGGACATAGAC
>JAGWFU010000092.1 GCA_028867845.1 Microcaldota archaeon
GCACACCGGCAAACAGCGCTATCAGGAAGTTGAGCGAGTTGCCCGCTGACATGGCGCCCTGCGTTCCAAGCAGGAAAACGGCAAGTATGCCGATGTCGTTGAACAGGACAAGGAGGCCTATTGCTATCAGGAACATGCCGCCGATCACGTTGAAGTACCTGAGGAACCTGCCGATCTTGTGGAGGAAGCCCGATACCTTTGATGTGAAGGCGCCCACAACAAGGAATGGTATGCCGAGACCGAGCGAGAATGTGAGCAGGAGCAGGAAACCGATGCCAGGCGACAGCGCCGCCAGCGCGTATATCGCGCCCAGTATGGCGCCGACGCAGGGCGTCCAGCCGATTGCGAATGCTATGCCGAACACAAGGGAGGTGATGAAGCTGTTGTTGAACCTCTTTATCCTGATCTTGTGCTCAGTAGAGAAGAAGGGTATCGGGTACTTGAGGGAGGCGATAAGCAGTATGCCCAGGACTGTTATTATGACTCCGCCCACTATCCTGAGGGCGTTCATCACCACGAATGCGGTGTGGGAGAGTAGGCTCTGCAGCGCTATGCCTACGACCGAGAATACTATTACGAACCCGATGACGAAGAACACCGAGTTCAGGAATATGACATCTTGCTCTCTCATCCAAGACCCACGGGCTACGCCCAAGTAGGGTTCTCTGCGCAAGTTTATAATAGATTCTGGTGGTTTCGCATATCCCCTACGTATCATTATTTAAAATCAGGCTTCCAGTCCAATCCATAAGCGGTATGTGGGCATGGCAGAAGATGCGGAGAGCCTTGAAGAGGAGATAGAGGAGGAGATTGCAGCGGAGTCTGGATACGAGGCGCTGCTCGCCATACTTGGAGCGATAGGCGACACCTCATCGGGCATAATATCTTTCGGCCTCAGGAAGGCACTCCAGGAGGAGGGGATAAAGCGCAACCTGAAGAAGGGGGTGATGCCGTACCTCTACGCAGCAGGGTTCCTCAGCTACGTGGGCAGGGAGATAGACAAGCAGACCATAACCGCCACGCTGAGGGCCATGGACATAGAGCCGAAGCAGAACCTGATGGACGAGGTGCTCAAGCTCGGGCTGAAGAGCCACCTCGTTTACGTTTACGCCTATTACCTGCTCATGGCGCTGGGCAAGGAGGCGTCTGTGGAGAGCATAAGCAGGATAGCCGCGATAGCAGGCGGAGTGGAGCCTGACAAGGCCGTGATACTGGAGTCGCTGGCCTTCATCAGGGGCATGGACGCGAAGAAGCAGTGAGCAGCTACGCTACGACCACGGACCTGATGTTCGCGAACTCGAGGAGGCCGTACCTGGAGAACTCCCTGCCTATGCCGCTCCTCTTCACGCCGCCGAACGGGAGCCTGTTGTCAGAGCTCGCTCCCCTGTTGACGCAAACCACTCCAGCCTCGATCTGCCTTGCAAGCCTCTCTCCCTTCTCTACGTCCCTTGTCCAGACGCTCCCGCCCAGGCCGAACTCTGTGTCGTTGGCCAGCTTAATCGCCTCCTTCTCGTTCCTTACCTGTATTATCGGGATGACCGGACCGAACACCTCCTCCTTCATCACCTTCATGTTCTTCTTCACGCCAGTTATCACTGTGGGCTGGAAGAAGTAGCCCTTCTGGCCGTGCCTGCTCCCGCCGCACTCTATCCTTGCCCCTCGGTCGCGCGCGTCCTGGACCTGTTGCTCCAGGCTCTTGAGCTGCGCCATGTTTGCAACTGGGCCGACCTTTGTCCCTGCGTCCATCGGATTGCCGATTACAAGGGCCTTTGTGTTCTCTATGACTCTCCTTGAGAACTCTTCGGCCACGCCCTTGACGACTATGAACCTCTTCGATGCAGAGCAGCTCTGCCCGCATGATGGCATTCTTGTCTCCACGGCCTGCCTTGCAGCTAGCTCGATGTCAGCATCCTCAAGGACTATGAATGGATTGGAGCCTCCCAACTCCAGCACGCACTTCTTGATGCTAGCCGCGGCGATCTTGGCTATCTCCTTGCCCGCGTTGGTGCTACCCGTAAATGATACGCCATCGACAAACCTGCTCCTTATCAGCTTGGCCACGGTCTTTCTCTCCGTTATTATGGTCCTGAAGGTGTTATCAGGGAACCCTGCCCTCTTGAAGGCGTCCTCTATTGCGAGCGCGCACATCGGCACGTTGTTGGAGTGCCTCAGCACCACGGCGTTGCCGACTACCATTGCGGGGACGGCGCACCTGAGCGCCTGGCTGTACGGGAAGTTCCAGGGCATCACCGCAAGGACTACCCCAATAGGCTCGAACGATATGACGCTCTTCCTGAACTCAGTCTGGACTGGCTCTTCATGCAGCCATGCGGCCGCATTCTGCACGTACATGTCGCAGAGCGCTGCGCACCTTTCTATCTCAATCTCTCCGTCCTTGAGCACGCGGCC
>JAGWFU010000093.1 GCA_028867845.1 Microcaldota archaeon
GGGGAACTGGTCTAGGGAACCCCAATATGTTGGGGTTCTCTGAAAAAGAATAAGATACTGTAAAGTGGGGAGTTTACAGGTTTACTTTACACATTGCGGACCGCACCGTTTTGGGCTATCCGGCGCCCAGCCTGTAAACTTGCAGCTCGGGCTCGTCCATATAGGGATTATTGGCTGTGTAGACCAGTTCCGAACCCGCAGTGAGGTTCGCAGCCTCGCAGTCCGAGAAAGAGTGGATTATCTGCTCGTCAACGTCCATGTTTGCGGTGCCGCCAACCGCAATGTAGGTGCTGTTGCCCTGCGCAATGCCCTCCATGTAGGCGCTGGAGCACGATGTCATGGGGAGCACCCTGTACTTGTGGGCGGTGAGCACGTCAACCTCTCCAGATATGTACGGGTTGAGGTAGAATGTTGCGTTCGGCACAGTCTGCACGAACGATGCCATGGCGTTGACTGTAGCCATCGAGCTCCTCGGCAGCATGACGTCGCCGTTCAGGTTCACAACGCTCATCACTATAGCCGCAACCAGTATGGCGGCGCCGAATGCCACGAGCTCGGGCTCGGCCCTGGAGAGCAGGTAGTCTATACCCAACGCTGAGAGAGCTATCACCGGGAGGGTGAGCAGGGCAAGTAGCATGGGCTCCATGTACACCAGCAGTACGCTTGTGGCGCCGCCTGATGCATGGGACGCGAGTGGGAAGAAGTTGATCAGTATGAAGTAGAGCAGCAGCATCCCGGCGAAGAACCTGGCGAACCTGACCCTGAGCAGGACGAGCCCGACAGCCGCAGCTGCCGATATGTAGCCGAGGAAGGAGAAGTAGCTGCTCCCATAGGGCTGCGGAGAGGGATAGTTGAAAAAGATCGGCAGGTAGAAGAGCGGCTGGACGTCGAGCCTCACCAGCTTTATTCCTCCGATCTGCGCAAGCGTGCTCACCGGCTGGTTTATCAGGTTGTTCACGGCCGCAATCCTATCCACCGTGGGGTAGAGCAGGAAATTGCCCGACTGCATATAGTAGAATACGCCACTCACCGAGAATACGAGCCCAATGCCAGCGACTACCAGCGCTATCCTGTAGGCGTACCAGCCAGGCCTCTCCACGCCCCTAAGCGCCCCCGAAGCCATCAGGAGCACCAGGAACACCAGCAGTGAGAGGCTGAGGGGGTTGGTCAGGTAACCGAGTCCTATGAAGATACCGGTCAATACTCCGGCAGTGGCCACCTCTCCTCTATTCCTCAGCTTCATGGACCTTATGAGGATGTAAGAGGCTATTGTCACGAACATCGCTGCAGGGACCAGAGGCTCAAGCCTATTTGCGAACATCACGTTGAGGGGGAAGAAGGAGAATAAGAGAAGGCTGATCACCGCAGTCCTGAATCCCGATATCTCCTTAAGTATCAGGTAGATGAAAAGTCCCTCTACAAGAGAAGTTAGTATCACATAGTACAGCGCGAGGTTGGCAGAGAAGCCAAGGGTCTTCAGCAGGAACATCTCAGGGTATATGAGCCCGCTGTAGAAGGTGGGGATGACCGCTGGGTTGAATATCCCCTGGTCTGGATCGCCGAAGTTGGCGCCGAGGTACTGCGTGAAGTGCGGATAGTTGTGCAACACAACCCCCTGGAGGAATATGTTGTAGTATATCCCCTCGTCCTGAGTGTTCGCGAAGGTGGGTCCTGTGAAGTAGTAGAGCCTCACAGCAAGAGCAAGGAACAGCAGGGCGGCGACAACAAGCAGCTCCTTCCTAAAAGTGGTTGTTGGAATCTTCCTCGAACGAGCGTGCCTCCTAGCTGCCATCGTACCACGGATACAGATAAACTGTAGGCTAAGGTATTTAATGTTTAGACGCCATAGCACTGCGTGATGAACTTAAGTTCTGAGCCAACGCGATGAAGACGATCTTGAGTGCTGATACTATGCGAAGGATATCCACTGGCGCGGTGAAGAAGCTTGTGAAGGACAGCTTCTCCATAAGCGTGAGCGACTCCGCTGCCGATGCCATAGCGAAGATATTGGAAGCCAAGGCGAAGAAGATAGCCAAGTACTCCGTGAAGAGGGCCAAGTCTAGGAAGAGGGCGATGATACTGGAGGAGGACGTGGAGACCTACAAGATGAGATTCGGTGGTTGATTGCCTATAGGCTTCGTCTCCAAGGGCGAGAAGGGGGAGGTAAAGCTGGAGTATGACCTCTCCGGAAAGAAGGTGTACAAGCTCTGGGAGAAGATGTCCGGTTCGATACTGGAGACCACGTTTGATCACGAAGGCGGAGTGCTTGACCAGCGAATGCTTAATCCCGACAGGAGCACGGAAGAGCTCCTATCGAATGTTGCGAAGAGCCACAGTCTTGAACTGAAGGGATCCCAATTCACTA
>JAGWFU010000094.1 GCA_028867845.1 Microcaldota archaeon
GGATGAGTACATACTCACCAGCCAGTTCGAGGCACCGAGCGCGAGGACCGCGTTCCCCTGCTTGGACGAGCCAGAGTTCAAGGCAACGTTCGACCTGGAGCTTATCATCGACAAGGAGATGATGGCGATATCCAACATGCCCGTCGCCGCGCAGACCGCGACACTGAACAAGAAGAAGTCGGTGAGGTTCCAGACTACGCCGAAAATGTCAACCTACCTGCTGTACATGGCGGTGGGAAAGTTCGAGTACGCCTCCACAAAGCTGGGCGACCTCCCCATCCGCGTGATAACAGTCCCAGGGAAAGTTGCTTACACAGCAATCGCACTTGACTACGCGAAGAAGTTCATAAAGTACTTCAACGAGTACTTCGGGATCAAGTTCCCTCTGCCCAAGATGGACCTGCTGGCGATACCCGACTTTGCCGCCGGTGCAATGGAGAACTGGGGTGCGATAACATTTAGGGAGATAGTGATACTTGGCGACGAGAAAGTTTCGTCTGTCGCGATAAAGCAGCGGATAGCGGAGGTGATAGCTCACGAGCTGGCCCACCAGTGGTTCGGCGACCTCGTTACCATGAGATGGTGGAACGACCTCTGGCTCAACGAGAGCTTCGCCACATACATGAGCACCAAGGCTATGACTGCCGTCTTCCCTGAGTGGGAGATGGACAAGCAGTACATACTCGACACCATCGGCACAGCGCTCGCTGCAGACCAGCTGAAGTCCACGCACCCGATCAGCGTGAACGTGAACGAGCCGGCCGAGGTGGACCAGATATTCGACGAGATCAGCTACGAGAAGGGGGGCAGCGTCCTCAGCATGATAGAGGATTACGTAGGCATCGAGGCGTTCAGGGAAGGTCTTCACCACTACCTCAACAAGCACAAGTACTCCAATGCTGAGGGCGCCGACCTCTGGGACGCCATAGACTACGCCGCGAAGAAGAGGGGCAAGAACCTCAACCTGTCAAAGGTCGTCGAGTACTGGATAGACAATCCGGGATACCCTGTGATAGACGTCAGCTACGACGGGGAGGGCAAGGCGATGCTCGAGCAGCAGAAGTTCACGGTGCTCTGGCCCAACTCCAGCAAGCAGGTGTGGCCCATACCCATGCACTACAGGTTCAACAGCAAGGAGCAGGGATTCAAGATGTTCGACAGGAAGAGGATGGCTGTCGACCTGAAGGGCAGCGACTACGTGAAGCTCAACTACATGCAGAAGGGCCTCTACAGGGTGAAGTACCCAGAGCGCATGATGAACCGGCTCGGCCTAATGATAAAGAGCGGCCAGCTAGGCGCTGTCGATGCTTGGGGAATAGAGAGCGACATGTACACTCTCGCTAGGTCGTGCAGGATAAAGGTCGAGAAGTACCTGGAATTCGTACAGAGGTACTGCATGAATGCGGGATACCCTCTCAACTTCAGCGTATCCGGCCATCTAGGCACGCTCTCAGTGTACCTGAGGGACAACAAGAGGCTCTACAAGATGCTTAACGAGATAACGATACACTACCACAAGAGGATACTCAACAGGATCGGGTGGAAGAAGGTAGAAGGAGAGAGGAGCACCACCACCATGCTCAGGGCGATAACTGTGAGGAGCCTGGGAATAGCGGGCGACAAGGAGACTCTTGCAACTGTAAGGTCAATGTTCGCCAAGAGGGTGAAGGAGGGCAGCGGTGCGGTGCCGCCCGACCTGAAGGGCGCGGTCTACGGTACCGTAGCGTACTGGGGCAACATCTCCACGTTCAACCAGATAGTCTCTCTCTACAAGAAGGAGAAGCTGCCTGAGGAGAGCGTCAGATTGCTAGGAAGCCTCGGCGCCTTCTCCGACAAGACGATAATAAGGCGAGCTCTCGAGTTCTCCAAGTCAAAGGACGTGAGGCTCCAGGATTCCTACTCGATACCTGCAGGCGTCGCATCCAACCCCGTGGGCAAGTCCATGATATGGGCGTTCACAAAGTCCAACTGGAAGGAGTTCATGGGCAAGTACGAACCTGCCACTCACATGCTGGGCAGGTTCATGGACAACCTCTTCGCAATAGACGACCCCTCGACGAGGAAGGAGATATGGAAGTTCTTCAGCAACAAGGCGAACATGCGCGCAGACGTGCGGAGGCCCTTCTCCCAGGTGATGGAGTTCACCGACATAAACGTCAGGTTCCTTGAGCACAACAGGGATTAGCGCAGCGGCACCAATACATACCTTTATAGCGCCCCGATGCAATACTATAGCATGGCAAAGAAGGGGCAGATGGACAAGAGATGTTTCATAGCGATAATCCCCGGAGTCATCGCGATAATAAT
>JAGWFU010000095.1 GCA_028867845.1 Microcaldota archaeon
TTATAAGACAAGTTGGGCTATATGACAAACATAAATATAGAATTGAAGGGGTATACCGCCGATATAGTGGAGAAGATGCTGGAAGACGGGTATGTCAAGACCAAGACCGAGGCCATAAGGCTTGCACTCTTCGAGTTCGATCAGGTGCACAAATTGACAGACGATGAGCTTTATGCAAAGGCAGCCCAAAAGATGCTTAAGGACATAAAATCAGGCAAAGAAAAAACGCGCGCTTACCATATAAAAATCAAGGCCTGATCTTGATGCGTATAGAGGTTACAAGGGAATTCGAAAAGGACACCAAAAAGATTACTGAAAAGGAAAGGCAGAGATTGGATGAGATAGTAGTTAGGCTCGCGAAGTCAGAGTCGCTAGGCAAACAGCTACACCATATGAAGGATGTGTTTTCAATTTACGTAGGGAACAAGAGACTTGTTTATAGGGCGGCTCAGGAACAGGATAAGGTTGTGCTCCTGTTCTTCAAGAGCAGGGAGGGAGTTTACGACTACCTCAAATAACCTAAATCTGCGCCGCGTCAGCCCGTATCAGCTTCATGGAGTGCATGCGCTTCAGCATGAGCAACGGCACGATGATTGCTAGAGATATTAAGCCGCTCACAAGGAAGTAACCCTTGAAGTCGAAGCTGCTCAGGTAAACCTGCATCACGGGCAGGTTGGCCAGCCTGCCGAACATCAGGAATATCTCCCACAGCACCACGAGCATCGCGTGCTGGCCCCTCTTGAAAAAGTCGCCGTAGAGCGCGAACAGCATGTAGACCAGCGCGCCCGATATGCCGGATATGACCGAGGCGCCGACCAGTTCCGGTATGTTCTGCACGAAGGCCATAGCTATCAGCCACACAGCGGCGAGCACGAGGCCTATAACCATGAAGTTTACCCTGTGCCTCTCCACGCGCGATATCCTGCCCGCTATCAGGGATATGATAGCGAATATCAGCACCAGCACAGAGTCCACTATTCCCATCTTGAGGAACCCGCCTGTGAGCTTGTTGAGGAACAGGGGATACGCCATGAAGCTGAACGCCGAGGCGAAGCCGAACAGTATTATTATCGTGCCGAACAGCAGTGACGCCTTGTCTGTAGGGAACCTGAATTCCCCCTCAACCGGTTCGTATCTGATCCTGAGCGAGAATGCAAGCGCCACTGCGAGCAGTATTATGCCAACTATGAACAGGATGTTGAAGGTGAAGAAGTGTATCAGGACTCCGCCCAAGAAGGGCCCGATTATACCCGTGATGGTGGGCACCGCAACGTAGAGCAACGAGACCACCAGACCACGGTTCTTGATTTTTGTAAACCTGAAAAGCAGCAGGTTGAAGGAGGGCCAGAACGTAGCGAGAGTGAGACCCCACGCAAGGCCCAGTATCAGCGGGCTCTTCACGAACATGAGCAGGGCGTAGAACACCATCCCCAGGAATATGCCGACTGGAAGCAGCTTCTCGAAGTACTTCGGGAACAGTTTGAGCGTGATGAGCGGGACTATGCCCACCAGAAACATGGTCACGCCGATAAGCGCGATTATCTGCGCTATGCTCAGGCCTATCTGCAGGTAGTAGTTGGGCAGGAATATGCCTGTCACTGCGGAGGCTAGGGACTGGAACGCGACCATTATGGTGAGCGGAAGCAGTGACCTGTCTGCCATGGCATCGTGAAGCTAATCGCAGCGCACGTATTTAAATTTCGATTAGCAGGTTGAGCGGCCGGAAGAGAAGACAATTCAGGCCTCCACTCCCGCTGCCGCGCCGCATGCGGCGCAGAACTTGGCGAGGACCGAGTTTTTGGAGCCGCACTGTATGCAGAACTTAGAGTCCGCTTGCGGGCTATCCTGCTTCGACGGCGCATCCTGCCTGTCGGCCTGGTGGGCGTTTATTATCTTCTTGTTGAGGTAGTGGGTGAGCGCCTCCGCCTCCCTCGGCCTTATGCCGCCTATCGCCTCCTGCTGGCCCTGGCCGTCGCTGGTGTCAGCATTGGAGACCCTTATCAGCACTGAGCAGGAGAAGAGCCCGTGAGCGAGCTTGACCGCGGTTATGTTCCTGTAGAGTATCACCTCGTAGTCCTTCCTTATGCCGAACCTGGTCCTGTTTATTATCATGAGTCGGCGGTTGGTCGCTATGAAGGATGTGGGCGTTATCAGCGAGCCGCCGGGCCTGAGCTTCCTCTGCCTCACGGTCATCTCGACAACTTCCTCCGGGCCTAGGAACTTCCTCACCTCGCCGACCTCCCTCTGGTCAACGTGCATCTTGTGCACATCCGAAG
>JAGWFU010000096.1 GCA_028867845.1 Microcaldota archaeon
CCGTCATCTTCGGCGTGCTGACGGCGGTGGCCGCCTACTTCTTGGTAAGGTATATGGCCGACAGCAGGATAGCCGGGCTGCTGGCCATGCTCTTCGTCTCTATATCTGCGGGGAACCTGGCGAGGACCACCGCGCTCGTGTACAGGGGGGACACCTTCGTCAGCCTGTTCATGGTGCTCTCCCTGGTGTTCATGCTGAAGACATTCACGGAGAAGGCAGGGGGCAGGAGGAGGTACGGCTGGGCCGCGCTCTCCGCCTTCTTCCTCAGCGTGGGCGTGGTGTTCTGGAACGGCGCGCCGTTCATGACCATGATATACATGCTCGCCCTGGTCTTCGTAGCGGTATACGGCTTCATGAAGCTGGACAGGGAGGTGCTCAACGCCAACCTGCTGCTGGCGGAGTTCCTCTTCCTCGCCTACTTCCTCGAGCACGTCTACGGATGGCTGGGGCTGGCCAGGACCGGCCTTCTGCTGATAGACACCAGCTTCTTCGCGTTCTACGTGCCCATACTCGCAGCCTGCTTCGGCGCATGGTACGTGGCCAAGAACCCGGAGAGGTTCGGCGCGCTCAGGTACCCGAGGGGGAGGATGCTCCTCGTCGCAGGAGCCATCGTAGCGGTTCTGGCTGTGATGGCGATCACGTTCAACTACGGGGCTGCAGCGCTCACCAACGCCATAGCGCTCACCAGCTCTAACGCTGCGCAGGCTGCAGTAGGCACTGCCAACGCCACCAACAGCACCCTCAGCGCAGCGATAGGCACCACGACCCAGGAGCTACAGAAGGCGAGCTTCAACTTCCTCTTCACCAGCTTCTCGATGCAGCTCTTCCTAGCGCCGATAGGGGTCGCCCTCTATGTGATATCAAGGAGGCGCGCGGACCCCTTCGTGCTGGCCATCGGCGCATACCTGCTCGTGGCCTCGGTGCTCCAGGTAGGCCAGATAAGGTTCAACTCGCTGCTCTCGGTGCCCATAGCCATATTCGCGGCCTACGGCGCCTACGCTATAGGGCAGCAGCTCTACAACAGGGTGATAACAGACAGGGTGACCAAGGCCATAGTCGTCGCGGCTCTCTGCCTGGTCTTGATAGTGATCGCGGTGTTCAAGATAGCGCTCAACGCCAACTGGGGCGGGATAGCGGCAGCGTTCGGGTCGCTGCTGACCGCGCCATTCAGCGCCAGCACGCAGATAGGCATGATAATAGGCCTTGGCATAGTCGGCGTGGAGATTCTGCTTGGCCTGACCGTGGCTTATCTGGTCTTCTCTGTGTTCAAGCCGCGGCTGCAGCTGAGGTACGTCTTCTTCGGGCTGATTGCCGCGGTGATACTGTTCAACTTCTATGGGGCATACGCCACCTCGATAACAAGCACCCCTGCGGACGGTGTGAACATACAGTTCCTGACCGCAATGGCCTGGCTGAACACCCACACAACTGCGAACTCCACGGTCTTCACGATATGGCCCGACGGCTCGGTGGTGGAGGCGATAGGCGGCAGGCAGAGCTACACGGACAGCGTAGGAGGCGAGAACGGGACAAGGATACAGCTAAGCTCGCAGTACCTGTTCAACACAACGGGCAACGCGGGCTTCTTATATGGCATAGGCAAGCCGGACTACATAGTCTCAAGGGGATTCTGGTTCAACGAGATAGACGGGCTTGCTGTTGAGGGCCTGGTGAGCAACGTCTCCGACTACGGCTACCAGAGCTTCGCCGGCCTGAACATAAACAGGACGGCCAACAGCACCATCTACGGCTTCTACTCGAACCAGCCACCGTATTACGACGCAAAGTTCCTTGTGGTGACAAGGCCTGACGGCAGCAGGACCGCAGTGGCGTACATGGGGCAGGGCGGAAGCGACAGGTACCTGCAGCTGAGCCAGGTGATATTATACAACTCGGCCAACTTCAACTACTCTGTGATAAAGGCGGACTCCAACTCGACGCTCAATTACGCTCTGCTGGTGACCTACAGCGGCAACGCGATAACAGGCGGCTCCCTGTTGGGCCCCAAGCTGATGGCGAGCAACCTGTTCAACCTCGCGCTGATGTGCAACTACTACGTCTGCCCGCTTGACAACCAGAACGTGACCTACCGGGCGGTGTACATCAACAACGACACAAGGATACTGAAGATGACATACGCCAGGTGATCGGGTGTTGAGATGAAGAGCAACGTGCATCTGCTTGACTATCCCGGGCTTTACTACGGCATAGCTAAGGACGGAATCCACTATCTGGGGGCGCTGGCGAGGTCCTCATCCAACTGGTACG
>JAGWFU010000097.1 GCA_028867845.1 Microcaldota archaeon
AGGAGATGAGGGGCTACATAGAGAGGGTGAAGGAAGGCGAAGGCCTTAAGCTGGACGACAAGGTTGTCGAGGCGCTGATATACGTCAGCGAGGGCGACCTGAGGAAGCTCACCAACGTGCTGCAGAGCGCGGCGATGCAGAGCACCAAGATAACGGAGGCGAGCATTTACGACGTGGCCTCGCGCGCTAGGCCGAAGGAGATAGTGGCTATGCTCAAGTACGCCCTGACGGGCGACTTCAGCAAGGCACGCGACGAGCTCGACAACCTCATGCTGATGAGCGGCATGAGCGCAGAGGACATAATACTCCAGAGTTACAGGGAGGTACAGAACGTCAACATAGACGAGAGGGCCAAGCTCTCAGTCATAAAGGAGCTCGGCGAGGCCAACTTCCGCATAGTGGAGGGGGCCAACGAGCGCATCCAGCTAGAGGCGATGCTAGCCGGGCTCGCCCTGATAAAGAAGACAGCCTGATTTTATGTTGATGCTCTGGGCAGTTCTTGTCCTTCTTTCCGCCTTCCTCTACGCTGCATCAAACATAGTTGACAGGTTCCAGGTGACTAAGCAGTTCGGCAAGCACTTCAGTCTGCTCGGGATAACCGTTGTTATAAGCGGCATAATGAGCCTTGCGCTCTTTCCGCTCTCAGACTACCACAGCATGGGCCTGGTGCAGGTCGGTGTCGGTCTTCTCATCGGCGCACTGGCAGTAGTGTCACTTCTGATGTACTACAAGGCACTGAAGATAGAGGAGGTCTCCACTGTCGTGGGCATCTGGGCAGTAGAGCCGATCTTCGTACTCATCCTTGCCTACATCTTCCTTGGCGAGGCCTTCGGTCCGCTCAAGTATGCGGGCGTGTTCATGATAACTATAGGAGCGATGCTGCTTCAGTTCAAAGTCACCAAGGCCCGCTTCGGCACTGCATTCTGGCTCATGCTCGGTGCAGGCATCTTCGAGGCCATCGAGATCATACTGCTCAAGTACCTCCTTGCCTTCGGCGGCTTCACCACAGTTTTCTCTCTTACCAGGCTGGGCATATTCCTTTTCGGCCTCCCCGTCCTTGCACTCAGCCTCAGGGACATAAGAAGCGTGGTCAGGACGAGGGGCGTTACGCCCCTAGGCATCGCTGGTTTCGGCGAACTGCTCAGCATAAGCGGCGCGTTCCTCTTCGTAGTGGCGATATCTTTAGGCTATGCGACTCTGGTCACTGCACTCGCCTACACGCAACCGCTCTTCGTGCTCGCTCTCGCGAGCTTGGCGGCGTATTTCTACCCGAAGATAATAGAGGAGAGAGTGAATAGGAAGCTGCTCATCGCGCGCGGCGTGAGCATAGCGCTGATAATACTCGGCAGCATCGCAGTCGCGTTTTAGTCAGGAGACTGTCAGCTCGAGCGTTCCGGCGTAACTGTTGTCCGGGGCTTGTATGAATATCGTGGCTATGTAGCTGTTGGTCTGGTCCAGTGTGAACGGCAGCTTGGGGTCGGTGCTCACTACCTTGAACGGCGCGCTTATCTCAATCTTGCTCACGGTGTCGCCGAAGCTGAAGGCCTTGAACATCTGTATCTTCTCCTGGAATATCTGGCCCTTCGCCATGCTCATTATCCTGGACGAGGTCTCTATCTCGGTGTCCTTACCCTTCGCGTGTACTATGACCTTTGTTATCTCCATGTGGATCGCCTCTATCTGGTCCGATGCCAGATTGATGGCGAGCGGGCCCTCGTAGTTGTAGTCAGGCGCCTCGAACCTCATCTTCAGCATAACCTTCTGGTCGGGCTGGACCGTTATCGGCAAGGCGGGCTCCACCGAGACGAGCTTGAACGGGTTGCTCACCTCTATCGCCTTTATCACCGCCGGGAGGGCCTCCTGTGCCTTGAAGCTTGCCGCCTTGGTGAGCATGTCCTCGTGGGTCTTGTTCTGGAACGGCAGCGTGAAATCGAACGTCCTGCCGTTAACCGGGATGCCGTCGAGCTTGTGGGCATAGCCCTGCCACTTGACGCTTATGCCGTTGACCACAACCTTCTGCTTCCTGCCGAAGAGGTTGAACTTCATCAGAATCAGTATAATTTACCCGTGCAGGCTTAAATAACTAGACAATAGTAAGTGCAAGGGCCCCTAATATCGCCACCGCCATGCCTGCCGTCTGTATCCTGTTGAGCCTCTACCTGTAGATCATGTAGGCCAGCACGGTTATGAGTATGGGCATCGCCACCAGGAAGAGGCTGGCCTTTGCTATCAGCCCTGCAAGTA
>JAGWFU010000098.1 GCA_028867845.1 Microcaldota archaeon
TTCAGGGACTTTGTTTGGGTAAAACAGGTCTGCAAGTGCAAAGTCTTCTGGGCAAAGGAGTTTGCGCTGGTTAAGCCTTTCCAATTCAGCTATGTACTCCTCTTGGTCGAAAATTTTGCTTTTGTTACCCACGCTATACCACCTCGTATCTAAGGCATCGAGGGCAATAGTGCGCCACAGTTTTCTTTCCCTCGTCAGCCGTTATTATCTCATGGTGACCGAATATCCTGCATATTAACGAATGAACCGCCATGCTATTGCCTTAAGTGAACTCAAGATAACTTGAGCATACTCAATAATTAGAAGGTTAGATTATATAAAACTTACCATCTTATGGTATGCAATCTGAGGATGTCAGGGACGTGCTACTCCAACCCTACGTTATAGAGATACTGAAGGAGCTGGGGCACCCTAAGAGATTCAAGGATTTGCAAGATAAGATCACTACAAGTCAGACACTTTCAGTGAAATTGTCCAAACTAAAAAGATACGGGTTAATAAAACCAATTCCAATCGAAATCGATGGCAAGTATGTCAATGCTTACACACTTTCAGAAAAAGGGAAGAAGATAATAAAGATTCTCGAGACCATCAAGTAAACCAATCCTGTGCTGGAAGTCACTCGAGTATCTTCCTGTATATTGCCACGGTCTTCTCGGCGTTGCTCTTCCAGGTGAAGCTCCTTGCATACGCCATCGCCTCCTTCCTCCTCTTCGGGTCGTATCCGTTGTTCTTTATGTCTAGAACGATCCGCGCCGCGTGGGCCTCGTCCTCGGCCTCGAAGCAGTACTTCCTCGCCTCCTCGGTTATCGTCGCCTTCTTGTAAAGTATGACTGGCACGCCCCTGGACTGGGCCTCTATTATCTCCATGTCGAAGCCCGCGTAGAGCACTGGATATATCATCACGTCGAAGCTGTCGTATACCTCGACAAGCTTGTCCTCTGATGCGAAGCCCATGAAGCTTATCCTCTTGTCGTCCCCAGCCAGCTTGACCAGGTTCTCGTACTCACCTGACTTCTTGCCGTATATGTTGAGCATTATGTCCCTGTCCTTTATGCTCTTGAAGGAGTTGATCACGAAGCCCACATTCTTTCTGGTTATCATGCCGCCGAGGTATCCAACGGTGAAGCACTCGTGCTCAGCGTTTGGCAGCTGCGTCTCTACGAACCGCTCGTCTATGCCAACATGCACCACGAACAGCCTCTTGGGGTCGCAGCCTATCTGTACCGCCTCGTCCCTCACCTGGTTGGAGACGCATATCACGTAATCCGACTTCAGCAGCTGTCTCCTCACATTCCTCTGTATGAACCTGTCGAACGAGCTTTCCTTCGGCATGGTCTTGGAGTTCGCCAGCGCGATCGCAAAGGGGCTGTCCCTCTCTATAAGTGCAAGCTCAGGGAGGGTTGTTACCATCTTGGCCCTGCCCCTCCTAGTGGGGTTCCATATTATGGGCGCAGGGCTGTGTATTATGTCGTAGCCTCCGAAATCATGCAGGGCAGATGCAAGGGTAAAAGATATCTTCCTCGCCATCAGGCCCTTACCGAAGCCCAGCTCTATGACGTCAAGCCTGTCGGCGCCGTTGTCCATGAGCGCGCCTATGTTCCTGCGCATCTCGTGCATCATGCGCTGCACGCCCTGCCCCAGATTCTTGTCGAAGTTGCCCTTCAGGCTGAACATGCAAACCTTCATCGTGTCACCTTGCCCTTTGTCTTTCTGTACTGCTCCACGAGTAGCTTCTGCAGTAGCTGTATACCCTGCTTTGAGTTGCCATACCTCCTGTTGAGCGCCTCGACCCTGCTATCGCTGTCGAGGCCTAGGAACTTTATTATCCCGGTCCTATTTATTATCCTCGATATGCCGAACGCCTCGCCGCTCCTGTCATCCTCTCTCAGCTTCCTCGTCATCTTCATCTCAGAATATGCGCTAATCGGAGCTCGCAGCGCATTTGCGTACTCCCCCCTTATCGCAGAGAAGAACAGCTCCCTAGCGTAGAAGTACCAGAAGTAATCGTAATCCGTTATCTCGCTGTCCATATCCCTGGCCAGAAGCTTTTCGTAGCCAAGCATCAATCCCCTTATCGCGTCTCCTGTCCCGCTCCTGTCGCCCATCCCTAGCTTGGAGACGTAATCCGCGATCTTGGAGTTGTAGCCTTCATATGAGAGCCTCTCGTACATCGCCATCTTGGAGTACTCCGCAGCGCTGTTGCCCGTCAGCTCGCCGATGTGCTGCAGGGTGTACTG
>JAGWFU010000099.1 GCA_028867845.1 Microcaldota archaeon
AACGCGCCGTTGGGCTCCACAGTCTCGAGATGCGGATTCTCATTCAGCAATTTGTATGTGATGTTGACTCTCTTCTCAATCTCGGACACCATATGCCTTACCGCCCTGTTGTGCTCCTTCTGGTTGTTCATTGCGGCGGCAAGCGCGTACATCGCCGGGTTGTTTACCGACAGCCTGACAAGCGCATAGTCGTTCAGCTTCTTCTTTATCTCAGTGGATACTCTGTCCTCTCCAGGCACCATTGCAAATCCCAACCTGAATCCTGTTGCGTCGTAGACCTTAGATGCGCCATTAAGTATCATGTGCGGCATCCCCTTAGCCACCTGGCCTATGCTCGTCAGCTTCGCCCCGTTGTAGACTATCTCATCGTATATCTCGTCGCTTATGAGGAGTATGCCGTACTCATTGGCTATGTCCGCTATCCCCTCCAGCGTATTCCTCCTGAGGACCGTCCCGGTGGGGTTGTTGGGATTGGTTATCATCATGTACTTGACCCTCTTTATCTTGCCCGACCTCTTCATTGATGCAAGGCTCTTCCTGAGATTGTCAAGGTGGACGTTCCATTCATCCTTCTCATCGTAATCCTCTACCTGCACCCTTCCCTCGCTCATCTTGAGGAGCGATGCATAAATCGTGTAGTAGGGCCTGAACAGTATCCCGGTCTCTCCGGTGTTTATCAAAGCATTGTTAAGGAACGTCAGGGCCTCAGACACCCCTGCAGTTATCACTATGTCCTCATTATTGAGGCCAATCTTGTAGGTCCTCTTGTATCTCTTCTCTATAGCCAGCTTCAGTACATTCTCGTCCCCGATGCTGGAGTACGCAGTTCTCCCTTGCCTTAACGCCTCAACGTAGGCGTCTATGAAATATTTGGGCGTTGGGAAGTACTTCGGCGGGTCGCCCTTGTTGAGCCCCACTATCTTCATGCCCTTCTCCCTGAGCCTCTGCGCAAGCACGTTCTCCTCTTCTATCGGATTGCTCGCGAACTCGCTCCTCCTTGAAAGGATCATCAATGCACCCATTATCAAATCATTGTGAAAGTATTAAAGCCCGCTCACTTATCCACCAATCTGGCCTCCTTGATCACGTACTCCGCTGACGAGCTCTTCTCCACTATGCCGAAGTTGATTACCTCTATCCTCCTCTTGAATAGGGGCGCATCCAGAACGAAGCTCTCCGCCTCGCCGCCCTCGAAGAGCATGTTTATCCTGTTCCTCCTCTGCAGCTCCTCAAGCCTCTTTATCATCCTCTGATCTATCTCCTGGCCAAGGAAGCTGGAGTCAAGACCCTCCGCCGCAACCTTGGTTATTATCACCTTGTAGCTCCTGGCGAGCTCGTTGAGCTCCTCCATCGGGTCTATGCCCCAAAGAGGTGCGGTGTGGAGTATCGAGTGCCTCTTGCACATCGCATCTATCCTGCTATTCTGGTACTCGCTGGCCACAGCACCTGTTATGATCTCCTCAACCGAGTTGTCCACTAGCGCGGCCTCCAGGTCCGTTAGCTCTTTCTCCTTCTCGCCCTTTGTCACCACTAGTGCCTGGCTTATCCCCAGTGCCTCGGCCTGCAGGTTCGTGAAATCGACGTTGGGCTTGTGGAACATGTAGCTGTCAGCGGAATCAGGCCTCATGGTGATGAGCAGCCCGACCTTCTTGCCAGCTGATACTGCCTTGTGAAGCGCAAGTGTTGAATCTTTTCCTCCGCTGAAAAGGCAGGCGATCATTTTCTCACCGTGCTCGATGGGCAGATGTCGTTAAGGACGCACCTCTCGCAGCGCTTCGCCCTTGCCGTGCAGACGTCCCTGCCCAGCGCTATGAACAGATGGGAGACGTCCCTCCAGTCCTTCCTGTCGACAAGCGGCATCATCTTCCTCTCTATCTTCGCGGGGTCCGTTGTCCTCGCTATGCCAAGCCTGTTCGAGACCGTTATGCAGTGGGTGTCTATTGCTATCCCTTCATGTATCCCGTAGGCGTTGGAGAGCACTACGTTGGCAGTCTTCCTTCCCACTCCCGGCAGTGTGGTCAGCTCCTCTATGCTCTTCGGCACCCTGCCCCCGAACTCCCCCACAATCAGCTTTGCGGCGCCTACTATGTTCTTCGCCTTGCCCTTGTAGAGCCCTATGCTCTTCACGTAGGGGTAGAGCTGCGCTGGCCTAAGCTTCGCGTAATCGGAGGGTGTGCTGTAAGCCCTGAACAGGCCCTTGGTCACCTTGTTGACCTGCTTGTCCTGCGC
>JAGWFU010000100.1 GCA_028867845.1 Microcaldota archaeon
GGACTGGCTCTTCATGCAGCCATGCGGCCGCATTCTGCACGTACATGTCGCAGAGCGCCGCGCACCTCTCGATCTCAATCTCCCCGTCCTTGAGCACGCGGCCCATCTCTAGAGTAGCGAGCTTTGCGTATTCGGTCTTATTCTCCCTGAGCACAGTGGCGAGCTTCTTGATGTAGGACAGCCTTGCATCAAGGCCGATATCGTTCCACCCCCTGCTCGCCAGCTTTGCGGCCTTGCATGCATCGAGAGCCTGCTGGTCCGTGAGCGCCTCCATCTCCTTGTTGACCTCTTCTGTAGCAGGATTAAGCGATTTGATTGTCATTCCATCACACTCTAGTATATTTATTCTGAAACGTTTAAAACGATACAGGTGTTTCACTGGCTTACAGGTACATAATATTCGCTGACAGGAGGTTCATATCGAAGGCATGGCTGGAGATAAGGCTTATGCTGCTCCGCAACGGCGGATGCAAGATGGTGCCGATACCTGAGTGCGAGGTAGCGCTAGCGTTCGAGACCCCGCTCGAGCCTGAGAAGCTCTTTCCGCTGTTCGAGTCCAAGCAGCTCACCTACGTCGATGCTATAATGCCGATACGGGACTGGATAACCAACTACAAGACGGACATGAGCGACATCGAGGAGGCGCTCATGAAGGTCGCCGAGAAGGGCAAGAGCCTCAAGATAGAGGTCAAGAGGATAGACACTGACGTGGAGCTGAGCGCTAAGACGATAGAGGTGCAGCTAGGGAAGAGGCTAGAGTCTGAGGGATTCGTTGCGGACCTGAAGAACCCGCAGCTGAGGATACTCGTGGCTCTGATATGGAACAACGCGATAATCGCCGCCGACATGCCAAGGGTGTACAACACCGACATAGACAAGTTCAGGTTTTTCAACCCTATAGCGAAGGAGAGTGTGAGCAGGGCGGAGTTCAAGCTCATCGAGGCCCTTGGTTTCTTCGGCGTGGACGCCAAATCGATAAAGAGATGCATCGACCTCGGCGCTGCACCGGGAGGGTGGAGCGCGATAATGATGAAGGCAGGTGCGAAGGTGATTGCGATAGACAATGCGCCCCTGGAGTACGAGAAGCTCTCGACTCTTGGTAAGGTGGAGATAACCGAGCCGAACGCCAGCCCACCAGACAGCTGGGACCTCCTGCACATAAAGGCCAACGTGAGGGACGTTGATGTTGCCAGGCTTGACAACCTGGGCCCGATTGACGCCATACTCGTGGACATGAACATAGAGCCTGAGAAGAGCGCCGAGGTGGTGGACAGGTTCTCCCCCTTGCTGAGGGGTGGGGGAGTCCTGATATTCACGGTCAAGCTGGTGGATGAGAAGGTGGAGTCACGCCTCTCCGCCGCCAAGGAGATGCTCTCCAGGGACTTCGAGGGCTTCCGCGTCAAGAAGCTGCAGCACAACAGGCTGGAGCTGACCATGTTCGCCACAAAGAAGCGGGGATAGGAATATTAATTTTCTCAGGCAACGTTATGCGTGAATTAGATGATGCCCAACATAGACCCTAGGACCATGAAGAGCCTGATGGCCAAGATGGGCATCAAGTCAACGGAGCTTAACGCCACTAGGGTGGTGATAGAGACACCCCAGGGCGAGATACTCGTGGAGAGCCCTCAGGTCACCAAGATAGAGGCTCAGGGGACTGTCAGCTTCCAGGTTAGCGGTACTGTGACTGAGATGGAGAAGAGCGTGAAGCTTGATGTCACGGACGACGACGTGAAGCTCGTATCTGAGACCACAGGCGTGGCCGACGAGGCAGTTGTGAGGAAGGCTCTCGAGGATGCACAAGGCAACATAGCCAAGGCGATAATGGAGCTTGAGAAGCAGAAGGGTTAGACTGTCCCTCCTCCCTTGTCTTCTACAGCGTATGCGTGCGCATAAGGCACGCCCTCCACTGAGAGCACCGCTTCCTCCGATATTATCATAAGCTCGATGCCTACTGCTATGGATTCCTTCCCCATTATGTTGGCGGAGTAGACGGGCTTGCTCCCGATCGCCTCCTTTGCCTTCTGCTTGCTCACCAGCTCTCCCTTGTAGAAGCTGGCGTAGGACTTTATGTCTATGAAGAGGTCGCCCTCCGAGAGCGTCTTGTTTATCAGCGCATCGTCGCACATCGCCACTATGGCGCCCTTGTCAGTGTCGTGCAGCTTCAGGTATATCATTTGCTCAGCCGTATTTCATCAGGAACGCAATCGTAAGCAT
>JAGWFU010000101.1 GCA_028867845.1 Microcaldota archaeon
AGCGCTTTGTTGTTAAAGGCGTAGAGATTAACTTCAGGCCTTCGGAACGGACGGAGAAGGCCATGAAGTTTTACAAAAGGAGGAGCCTGTAAGGGCTCTTTTCGTAGAGAGGAAAACAGAAGAGTGATTGTATGGATTGCAACGACGTCAAGTGCCCGGTTCACGGCCACCTCAAGACCCACGGAAACGAGGTCGAGGGATTGGTGGTGAGCGACAAGGCAAGGAAGACCGTGATAATAGAGCATGGATACACCACGTTCCTGACTAAGTACGAGAGGTCGCTCAGAAAGACCTCGAGGATAGCAGCCTACAACCCGGACTGCATAAAGGCGAAGAAGGGCGACCTTGTAGTCATAGCAGGATCGAGGAGGCTCAGCAAGACGAAGTCCTTCGTAGTGACTAAGGTAATGAAGAGGGCTGAATGATATGAAGGGACTTGCAACAAAGGTAACGAAGACGCTCATACCTAGCTCAGTCATAACGTGTGCAGACAACAGCGGCGCGAAGACTCTTATGATAATAAACAGGGTAGGAAAGGGTGGTAACAGAAAGGGCAGGAACTCGAAGGCCGGAATAGGTGACATAGTGACCGCCTCGGTCAAGTCTGGAACCCCGCAGTACATCAAGAAGAAGGTCAGGGTCGTGATAATAAGGCAGAGGCAGCCCATGAGGAGGGCGAACGGCATGAGGATAAGGTTCCAGGACAACGCGGGCATACTAATCACAGAGAGCAACCTTGCAGTGGGCACCGAGGTCAAGGGTGCGATGGCGAGAGAGATAGTGGAGAGATACGTAAAGCTCGCTGGCATAGCGTCGAGGGTGGTTTGATGATCCAGAGCGCAAAGCCGAGAAAGCAGAGGTTCTTCAGGTTCAACGCCCCGATGCACGTGAGGCAGCACTTCGCCCACTCCCACATCGACGACTCGCTCAAGGCAAAGCTCAACATAAAGAAGAACTCGGTCGAGGTGCGCAAGGGCGACACCGTTAAGATAATGTCGGGAAGCGCAAGGGGCACGACGGGCAAGGTGACGAGCGTCAACCTCAGAACGGGGAAGATATACCTCGACTCGCTCACGAAGAAGAACGCCAAGGGCAAGGAGTTCGGTAGGCCTGTCGGCGCGAATAACGTTTACATCATAGATATGGATTTGAGCGACAAGATAAGGGCCGCGAAGCTGAAGGTACAGGTCGTCGCAAAGAAGAAGGAGGAGCCGAAGCCAAAGAAGGAGGCTGCACCCACTGCAGGCCAGGAGAAGGCGGAGGCGGCAGCAGAGAGGGTGGCGGAGCACACCAAGGACCTGATGAGCAAGGCAGTTATGAAGGAGACGGCAACAGGATGATAATCATGGCAAACAAGGGAAAGAGCAGGCACATAAAGGGATTGAACGCCCCGAAGTACTTCGCTATACACAGGAAGGAGCACAAGTACATCATAAAGCAGGATGCAGGCAGGCACACGCTGGCTAGGAGCGTTGCGCTATCGCTTATAGTAAGGAAGATAAAGGTCGCTGACAACAGCGGCGACGCAAGGACGATAATAAAGACCGGCAACATAATGGTAAACGGCAAGGCGGTCAAGGAGCCCAAGTACCCGGTGGGGCTCAGCGACACCATACAGGTGAAGGGCGGCAAGGGCCACTACAGGATAGGGATAAACAGGCTGGCGAAGATTTCGATTGACGAGGCGACGAAGGGCGATGCGGACTCGAGGCTGTGCAGGGTCATAGGCAAGTACAAGGCCGAGGGCAACACTCTCATGCTGAGGCTGCACGACGGAAGCATAGTCAAGGGCGGCAAGGAGGCTAGGGTCAACGACTCCGTGATACTCGACCAGAAGGGCAGGATATCGAAGATAGTCAAGCTCGACATAGGCTCGCAGTGCTCCGTAATCGACGGCGTACACGTCGGCACCAGCGGAACTGTGAAGGAGCTGAAGGAGGGCAACATGCACAAGGACAAGTCGGCGATAATAGAGGGCAAGGACGGGAAGTTCGAGACACTGGTGAAGAACATAATGGTTACAGGTTGAAGCTCATGACTACATCAAGCCCTATGAGGCAGGTAAGGATCAACAAGCTCGTGATAAACATAGGCACAGGCGGAGACGAGGCCCAGCAGGGCAACGCGAGGAGGCTGCTCGAGATAATGACGGGGAAGAAGCCTGCGAACGAGCTCTCG
>JAGWFU010000102.1 GCA_028867845.1 Microcaldota archaeon
CACCGCGTTCATGATGCCGGGCCAGCACGCCTTCAACTACCCGAAGGAGGGATACTGGCGCGACAGGACGATCGAGCTGAACTACAAGCTGCTCACCTCCGTGCTGGGTGTGAAGAAGAAGGATCTTACCTATGTTGAGGACACCTGGGCGATGGGAGACTTCTCGGAGTTCGGGCCCTCTCTGGAGAGCTTCGCCAACGGGCTGGAGCTGGTCAACAGCGTATTCACCCAGTTCGAGTACGCCGACGGCAAGGTAAAGGAACTCTCAGCCAAGGTCGTTGACGTTGGCTGGGGCTTCGAGAGGCTGATGTGGTTCTACTCCGGCGCGCAGACTGCGTACGACACAGTGTTCAAGAACCAGCTCGACTACATACACAAGGTCGCGGGTATAAAGCCAGACCTGAAGACGTACGCCAAGGTCGCGGGCGCGCTGGGCACAGTTGATGCAAGCGAGGTCAAGGACGTCGAGGCAGTGGAGAAGAGGCTGATAAAGACCTCGGGGATAAGCGAAAGCGATTATTACGACGTGATAAAGCCGATGCAGGCGGCGTACGCCATAGCGGACCATACAAGGACGCTGCTGTTCGCGATAAGCGACGGCGCGCTGCCGAGTAACGTCGGCGGAGGCTACAACCTAAGGATAATACTCAGGAGGGCGTTCGACTTCATAGAGAGGTACGCGCCAGGCATCGATGTGATGAAGCTGATGGAGTCCCATTCCTTCGATTTGGTAAAGGTGTACAAGGACATACAGGACAGCCTTGACGAGATCGGCGCGGTAGTAGATGTGGAGAGGAAGAGGTACGACAACACAAAGGGCTCGGCCATGAAGATTGTTACATCGATAGTGGAGAAGAAGGAGAAGCTCACGAGAGAGAGGGCTAGGACGCTCTACGAGAGCCACGGCATAACTCCCGACTTCATAAAGAGCTTCGCGGAGTCGAAGAAGGTCAAGCTCGATGTGCCTGAGGAGCTGTACAACGACCTGATAAAGGGCGACTTCGCTGGAAAGAAGAAGGAGCCGAAGGTGATGGGGATAGAGACTGACGACCTGCCCAAGACCGAGAAGCTTTTCTACAAGGACTTCGCAGGCGAGTCGGAGTCTAAGGTTCTGAGGGCAAAGGGCACGTTCGTTATACTCGACAAGACGCCGTTCTACGCGGAGAGCGGTGGGCAGGAGGCGGACCGCGGGACTATCGAAGGCAATAATGTGGTCGATGTCCAGTCTGTCAATGGAGTGATAGTCCATGTGCTGGAGAAGCCCACAACTATGAAGGTCGGGGCTAAGGTCAAGTGCGTAGTAGACAGGGAGAGAAGGCTGAGGCTGATGGCGCACCACACCGCAACGCACCTGGTCAGCGCTGCAGCAAGAAGCATACTCGGCAAGCACGCCTGGCAGGAGGGAGCAAAGAAGTCACCGGACAAGGCGCACATAGACATATCGCACTATGAGAGGCTCACTGACAAGCAGGTGAGGGAGATAGAGGCGAGGGCCAACGCGTACATAACGCACGGCATAAAGGTCTCCATGGACGAGCTTGAGAGGAGCGACGCGGAGCGCAAGTACGGATTCTCGATCTACCAGGGACATGGAGTACCAGCAACCAAGTTGAGGATAATCAAGGTCACAGACCTGAAGGGCAAGCTCATCGACGCAGAGGCATGCGGGGGGCTACATCTGACAGGGGCCGAGTCCAGCGTGGGGCTGATAAAGATAGTGAGCGCCTCGAGGATACACGATGGCATAAACAGGCTCGAGTTCGTCGCCGGTCCTGCGGCTTATGAGTGGATGGACAAAACAGAGGATACAATAGAGTCTATAGCAAAAGTTGCCAATTTAGATAAAGATAAATTAGTACCAGGGATTACTTCCCAGTCAAGCGAACTTAAGAGCTTAAAAGATGAAAGGGACGATATGGCGCAGTTATTAGAGATGATTCTAAATGTGAATTATATAACTGATAAAGTTGACTTAATAACTCCATTTAAAATTAGTAGATATATGTTACGTATTTTTGCGACTACATTTGTTAAAATCCATACAGATAAAGTTATCGCATTAAGGAATTCTAATGACGATATCGTAGTTAGTTCTGGTGGAAGCTGTAAGATAAGTGCAAAAGATTATGCCAATGAGATAGCAAGAGTCCATGGATTAAAGTTTAACG
>JAGWFU010000103.1 GCA_028867845.1 Microcaldota archaeon
TTTCTCGCGCCTCTTTGCCTCATGCCAGCTGATGTCCATCGTGTTTACCCTAGAATTATAACGATATCTCTCTCTTGGGGGATATATTTAGAGCTTAGCCGAAAGGCTTAAAAATGGGCGCTCTACGGCGGTGATGGCAGTGCCTGGGATTGGGAAAAAAGGGAAAAAAGAAAGGAAAAGAAATCCGTCCAGCCTTACTTCATCGCCTTGCCCCACGCCATGGCTATTCCCAGCCACTGCAGGACGAAGCCTATGACTACGGCTATTATCCAGGTGCTCCATGCCCCTCCGGCTGTCGCAGCGGACACCGCCAGCAGGACCACTCCCGCGACCTGGGATCCCTTCATGGCCATGTTGATCCCCATCTCCATCCAGCCCCAGGCAAAGCTGCCCAGGCTGCCAAAGAACAGGCCCAACGACGCCAGAAGACCTATGGCCCACAGGACCACAGCCGCTGTTGTCCAGAACTGGTTCGTGCCAGATGTCAGGCCGCCTAAGGCCGACACTGCTACGTACAGGTAGAGCAGCGCGCCTATAACTACAAGCGCCGAAGCTCCTGCATTCTTTTCTCCGCCTTTTGCCATTTCATCACAAGGAGATTATCACGCTGCCAAGGCTTTAAAAGCCATCCGTATGGGGTTCGTCAATCATCCAGAGCGGCTCATTCTGCCAGCAGCTTCTCAACGTCCTCATCGAGGTCGTCATCCCTTCCGAACGACCTGCCCCTGAGCATGCCCTTCCTGTCTATCAGGATGCTGGAGGGCGTGCCCCTCAGCCCATATCTTGTAAATGTCTTTCCATCGGTGTGATGTGTTATCCTTATGTTGTGCTCGCCCTCCTTCCTCTCCGTAACCTCCTTCCCTATGACGTCCATCGCCACCGGGAATGGTATCCTGTAGGGCAGCCTGCTGCCGTCAACGAGCAGAGGGGTCTCGTGCCTGAACCCTCTCGCCTTTGCTATGGCCTCGTAAAACATGAGCTTGTCAAGCGTCTCTCCTATCACGACTCCCTTATCCAACAGCAGCCTGAGGTTGCTCAAGCTGTTCTTATCGAAGTCCTCGAAGGCCGTGCTGAGCCCCAGCACTGTCAGCCCCTTGGCGTCGTACCTGTTGTGGAGGTCTATTGCCTGCGGCAGCCCCGATAGGAAGCAGCCTGGGCAGTTCACCTGGAACACCTCCACCAGCACAACCTTGCCCTTGAGCAGGTCTATGTTCGTTGGCCCGCCCTGCACCCAATGCGCTATGTCGAGGTTGGGCGCCTTCTTCCCTATCTGTGCTTGCATCATGATGCCCCTAACTGAGCTCTATGTAGGCTATCCCCTTGCTGGGGTTGACGAAAAGCGATGCCTCCTTCTCCTCCAAGAAGTTCATCCCTATTATGGATATCGGTTCGTATACGGAGGATTTGCCCTGTTTGGCGTTCTTTACTATAGTCATCCCGCTGAACTCCTGGCTCACCCGCCTCTTGTCTTCTGCATAAAAGGTCAACTTGACTTTTCCGATTTCGTGGTGGCTTAATTTTGTCCCGCCCAGATAGGAGTATTTGACGAACCTGAAATTCTCGGCAAAGAGCCTCATCGCAGAGGTCGACAGTTCATCCACAAAGGTATTTGCACTTCCGGTATCTACGACAAAAGTTATCGGTATCGGAGGTTTATTGCTGATCTTGATGACCGCGGTAAGGTACAGTCTGGCCTCGTCTGCACCGAACTTGAGCGGTATTTTCGCTTAAGCACCCGTTTATATTATGATGTCAACCCTCTCCTCGGGTATGTACTTGATCAGGACTAGCAGCCTCTTGCTTATGCTCTTGATTTTCTCATTTATCTCCCCGTTTAATGCAGCAAGATTCTTGTCATCGCCTATGACCTTCCCCCCAAATACCGCTATGTACTCGTTCGGATACCTTTTTTGCAGGTTCTTGAAATCGCTTATGACGAAGTCTATGTTGGTCTCCATCTTCTTTATTAGTTGTATCTCGTCAGCCATTCAACCACTCTGCCATAATGAGGTGCGTATCCCACTACTGCCGTTGCTCACATTCTGGAGACAAGGGCAGCGTTGTAGTACTATAGCGGCAGACAAAATATAAAAACTTTTGGTATTTACGGGATTATGGGATGGTATCTAAAACCGGAGAAGCTGTAGTTCCACC
>JAGWFU010000104.1 GCA_028867845.1 Microcaldota archaeon
AGGCGCGGCGATTTTCCTCTCCAAGAACGCGAACCTCTTAATCGAGATAAGCGGGGACAAGGCACTATACTCCCTCACCAGCCCTGCAAGGGCAAGCATGGAGCATGATATTGACAGGCTTAGAGGCGACCAGCACCGTTTGAGATAAGACAGGGATGAAGAGATGGAAAATTTAACGCTGGCTGCGGAGCTGTACATACGCACAGTGCTCAGGAATGAGGTCAGGCCCGCGGTAGATGCATTGGCGAAGAAAGTGGACGCGGCCATAGAGGCCGTAGGTTCTCACAAGAAGACAACCGCATTTGGATTCATGTGCCTGGATCTGCTGGTATCCGCAGCTTGGAACCATGGCGCCCACCATGACCCTGCAGCCACGGTAATACCCCTTGCGGCATTGGCGCTGCCCTCGTACCTGATGCAGTACTACGGCCTCAAAGGCCAGATGTCGATATACCACAGGCTGAAGGGGCATCTAAGAAAGGATAAGGCCCCATCAAACGACGCCGTAGGCTCTTTCTACTTCAGGGCCTGAATAATTCGCGGCATCTATCTCTTTATCGCCACTACCTTCACGTCGAATATCAGCGTCTGGCCTGCAAGCTCGGGGTTGAAGTCCACGGTCACTGTTGTGTTGGTCGCGGCCTTGATGGTGCCGACCTGGCCCTGGCTCGACTGCACCTTGGTGCCCACCGCAACGACCACGTTGCCGAACTGTGACCTCGGTATCTGGACGATAAGGCTCTGGTTGACCTCTCCGTATGCCTCTGCTGGAGGTATCGTGATGGTCTTGTTCTGGTTGAGCTTCATCCCCACTACGCCCTCATCGAACCCCTTTATCATCTCTCCTGCGCCCACTGTGAAGTTGAGTGGCTCCTTGCCCACGTTGGAGTCGAACACCGTGCCGTTGGTCAGTGTGCCAGTGTAGTAGACGCTTACGTTGTCCCCGGCCGCCACCGTCTGTGCAGATGCATTGTTTGTCGCCATGTATATCAATCCTATAACAATCACTATCGCAACGATTATGCCGACCGCGTAGACCGGCTTGAATGAACTTCCCTTAGGCTTCTCCTGCTTGTGCTCCATGCTATCCCTTTTGCATATTGATTATGACCAAGGATATTAAGCCCTTCCCCTAGTAGCGTTTTCAGCCTACCGGCAAGAATATGAAAAATATAAGGCCGCATTCTATGCGGCCCAAAAGGAGAACTTACATCTTCTTTACGTTCTTTGCACGTGGTCCGCGCTCTCCGGCCTCGACCTCGTATTCTACCGAGTCGCCGACTGCGAGAGTCGCTCCGCCCTCAATCGAGGTGCTGTGTACGTACACGTCCTTTCCATCCTCTCCGGTGATGAATCCGAATCCACGTTCGGCATTGAACATCTTTACTTTTCCCTTCATAAGATCACTTATAGTCAATATATGTTTGGAGCGCACCCTTTATATCCTTTGCCTTTTGGGGCTGGCTGCCGACTGCGAGCCAGAGGGCGGTGAAAAAGGCGATTTTTGACTCGGCGAAAGCAGAAAAGGCTTATATATTTCATGGAACAGAGAGGTTGTGATACTATGGCACAGATATGGGGGCCGGACAGCGATATGACTGTGACAAAGACCAGGCAGGACACCAGGGACGAGAAGCTGCACAAGAAGATGAGGGCGCTTTACGTGGGCGAGACTAAGCCCGGCACCAGGGTAAAGGGAGTCCCAATCATAACCGACACAGCGACAGCGATAAGGGGCATAGCCAACGACATAGTGCTCACAGCAATAGGGGTGAACAGCGACGACACGGCATACTCCAACCAGTGCGTGAAGAAGATCGAGTCATATATAGACGCAATACCGCAGCTTCAGCTGGACCCGAGGTTCGGCAAGGAGATCAATCCACTCCTGACTCTGGCGCTGGTACCTGCAAACCCGAAGAGGCTCAGTGACGAGTACTACAAGAAGGTAAGGAAGCTCCCGGAGGTGCTCAGGTCCTCGGACAAGAGGGACGAGGACATCGTGGCGATAGCAGGCGACCTGGTTGAGCATGCCAAGGTAAAGGTAGCTGACCTGCTGAGGCCCACGCTGGCCGAAGAGTCAAACTACCAACTGTCCGCGCTTTACTACAAGTGAACCAATGCCCAAGCTCCCACTCATAACC
>JAGWFU010000014.1 GCA_028867845.1 Microcaldota archaeon
TTCCCCCCACAGAGGTCTACGGGCTCAGGGCGTACACGAAGGACCCGGAGACAAGCTACCAGGTAATAGACACTGAGATATGCAACAAGGCATCGGCGTCAAAACTTAAGATTAAGAACTTGAAAAATGACGAGAGCAAGATAGAGCAGCTGAAGCAGAGGATGTCCCACATAACGGACATCACAGCTCTCGTAGCATCATACCCCAAGGGCACCGCCACGGGCCAGCACCACCCAGTCAGGTTCGAGGCCTACATAGGCGGCAAGACCAACGAGGAGAAGCTCGAGTTCATAACATCGAAGCTCGGCAAGGAGCTTCTTGCATCTGACATTTTCAAGAACGGCGAGTTCGTAGACGTGGCGTCCGTGACAATAGGACACGGATGGCAGGGAACCATAAAGAGGTTCGGAACCGCGAGGCTGTTCCACAAGGCCACCAACAAGGTAAGGCACGTCGGAACCCTAGGCCCGTTCACCCCAGGAAAGGTGCTGTACACAGTGCCACAGGCAGGGCAGATGGGATTCCACTACAGAACCGAGCACAACAAGAGGATAATAAAGATAGGCACGAAGGCAGACGTGCAGAAGATAAACCCGAAAGCGGGGTTCAGGCACTACGGCACAGTGAAGAACGACTACATAGTCGTGATGGGGTCAGTTCCAGGCCCTGCAAAGAGGCTCGTTAGGATAAAGAAGTCGATAACTAACATGAACGCCAAGGGAATCAAGGAACCCAAGGTGACTTACTGGAACATAGCTCAGTGATATTTATGGCAACCGCAAACGTGCTTTCAATCGAGGGAAACAGCAAGGGCGCGATAGAGCTGCCCAAGGCGTTCTCCGAGGCTGTGAGGCAGGACCTGATAACGAGGGCAGTGGTCGCCGAGAACACTTACATGCTCCAGCCTCAGGGGCACTACCCTCTCGCGGGTATGCAGACGACTGCCGCATACTTCGGAGCTATGCACTCCTACAGAACGGGAAGGCACATGGGTAAGGCGATAAGGCCGAGGGAGAAGCTGGGAGGCGGAGTGCAGGGAAAGGTCAAGATAATACCTTCAGCAGTTAAGGGAAAGAGGGCGCACCCACACCTCGTCGAGAAGATACTCATAGAGAGGATAAACAAGAGGGAGTACCAGAAGGCGCTGGCTAGCGCAATCTCAGCCACCGCAAAGGATTCGCCGCTGATCGTCGAGGACAAGATCGAGGAGACGAAGAGGACGAAGGACATGCTCAACATATTCATCAAGCTAAAGCTCTCGAGCTACGTCGAGAACACGCCGAGGCCCAGCATAAAGAAGGGCATAAGGCGATCCACGAAGATGAGGCACTACAGGAAGTCCGTGCTGCTCATAGTGAGCAAGGAGAGCCCGGCGCTCAAGGCGGCCAGGAACATGGCTGGCGTCGATGTCTGCACCGTGTCGAGCATGAGGGCAAACCTGCTCGCACCGGGAGGAAACCCGGGACGCGTCGCGGTATGGAGCGAGAGCGCGATAAAGCAGCTCGACTCCGCGATATCCAAGTACACGCTCAACTAATGACAAATGATGATTAACATGACAGTATTGCAATACCCGCTCGCCACAGAAAAATCAGTCGGTTCCGTGGACAGGAGCAACGTGATAACCTATGTCGTCGACTTCAGGGCCACCAAGACACAGATAGCCAAGGAGTTCGAGACCAGGTTCAACGTCAAGGTCGCTAACGTAAGGACGGCAAACTCGCCCAACAACAGGAAGAAGGCGTTCATAAAGCTCGCCAAGGGATTCAACGCGAGCGACATCGCGGTGAAGCTCAAGCTGGTGTAACGATGGGAAAGAAACTCAGGCAGCAGAGGAGAGGAAAGGGCACGAACGTCTACAGGAAGTTGCCAAACACCTTTGACGTCAGCGTGACATACACCAACAACAGGAGCAAGGAGCTTTTCTGCGAGGTAACGGGCTTCGTGAACCACACGGGCCACTCTGCCCCTCTCATGACAGTGCTGTTCGAGGATTTCACTACAGCTTACATGATTGCGCCAGAGGGCATAAAGATCGGCGACAAGGTCCACATAGGGCCCAACCCTGTATACGGGCTGGGCAACGTGATGAGGCTCGGCGATGTCCCTGACGGAGCGCCGATCTTCAACATAGAGTCGAGGCCCGGCGACGGTGGAAGGCTGGTGAGGGCTGCCGGCGCAGCTGCATACATATCACAGCACATAGGAGACAGCACAACGATACAGATGCCTTCGAAGAACACAATCAACCTGAGCAACGAGTGCAGGGCGCAGCTTGGCGTAGTGGCAGGCGGCGGAATGCTCGACCAGCCGCTCGTTAAGGCAGGAAAGGCACACTACATAATGAGGACGCTTAACAGGACATGGCCAGTGCAGAGGGGGGTAAAGATGAACCCCGTGGACCACCCGTTCGGAGGCAAGCAGCACCACAAGGGTAAGAGCAGCATGACCTCTAGGAACGCGCCTCCTGGAAGGAAGGTCGGACACATAGCCGCCAGCAGGGTAGGAAGGAAGAAGAGATGAATCGATGCCAGAGAAGATCGCATTTAGAGGAATGTACCCGGCCGATGCCGAGAAGCTGGACCAGAAGCAGTACATCGGGCTGGTGAAGGCGAGGCAGAGGAGGAGCATAAAGAGGAACGGCCTCGACTACAAGAACCTCCTGATGAAGGTGGAGGAGTACAAGAAGGACGGGAAGACCAAGCCGATAAAGACACAGATAAGGGAGGCGGTGATAATCCCGGCGTGGATCGGGCTCAAGTTCTCCGTTCACAACGGCAAGGAGTACCAGGAGATACAGATAAACGCAAACATGCTCGGCCACAGGCTCGGCGAGTTCATTTACACTACAAAGAGGGTACAGCACTCCGCGCCTGGTATCAGGGCAACACGCGGAAGCAAGTTCCTAGCGGTGAAGTAATTGCAATACTCATACAACTTGGACAGGAGCGACGTGGTCTTCGCAGGCGAGAAGGACATCAACGCCAGCTACAAGGACCTCTGCGCGGTATGCGACGCGATAAGGTTCAGGAGCGTCAACGCGGCGCTCAACATACTCGACGGCGTGATCTACGACGGCAAGGCCATGATATACAGGAGGCACAACAGGTACATGGCATCGAGGGGCGAGCTCCAGGGCAAGAAGGGAAGGTTCCCTAAGAAGTGCGCAGCGATAGTAAAGAAGGTCCTGGTCAACGCAGCGGCGAACGCGGAGAACAAGGGATTCGCGCCGGACCTGATGTTCGTCGTCCACGTTGCGGCAAACAAGACGCTTATAGCTGGCAGGTCTCCGCCAAAGGGAGTGAGGTCCGTGTCTCAGGGAGGCTACGGATACTCCACCATGAGGAGGAGCGACCTCGAGTTCGCAAGGGTCGAGATAGGCCTAAGCACTGACAGCAAGAAGACGCTCAGCCCCAAGACCCAGAAGCTCATCAAGACCTTCTCCAAGTTCGACGCCAACAAGAGGGTAGAGAGGGAGGGCGACAAGAGACAGGAGGCGATGAAGAAGCAGAAGAAGGAGGACAAGAAGGTCGAGGGCAAGGAGCACAAGCATGATCACGGCCACGCGGAGAAGCCGGCCGCCAAGCAGCAGACTGAGGCGCCGAAGCCCATGGTGGCCGCGGAGAACAAGGTGTAACGATGACAATAGAGAGAAAGTTCATAGATGACGCTATAATCAAGCTGAACATATCCAAGTACCTGGCCAAGGAACTGACCAGGGCTGGGTTCTCGAGGGTGGAGATACAGAAGACGCCGGTCCTAACGAGGATAACGGTCTACGTGCTCAACCCCGGCCGAGTAATCGGCAGGGCAGGCAAGACCATAGACACAATAACTGACACGATTAAGAAGAGGTTCAACGTCGAGAACCCGCAGATAAACGTGATGGAGGTAGAGAACAGGATGCTTGAGCCCCTTCTGGTTGCAAGGGCAATCGCAGAGAAGCTGGAGAGGGGGATAAACGCAAGGAAGATCATACAGGGGAGCCTCAGGGAGGTAATAGAAAACGGCGCTTTAGGCGCAGAGATAGTGGCAAGCGGCAAGCTCGCTGCAAAGGGAGCGAGGGCCAAGACGATAAGGAAGAGCATAGGCTACATACCTAAGGCCGGCGACGTGACCAACCTGGTAAGGGAGGCCGCCGCCACCGCGTACCCCAAGTACGGGGCGATCGGGGTCAAGGTGAGGATAGTGCCGCCCGGAACCGTCTTCCCCGACAGGGAGCTGAAGAAGGTGGAGCTTCCAAAGTCCATACTCAACAGCTAAATACCGCAGCTTAGATAAGGGATGGGTAAACATGTTTGGAGCAATCGCAAGCATAGTCATAGCGTTCATATCCATGTTCGTGCCTGGCGTGCTGCTGGCATACTCTCTCCTCAGGAAGACAGAGCTCCACATGTTCGAGATCCTCGTCATAGGGCTCATATTCGGAATGATATTCCCCGCAGCGATGACCTGGGCCGAGTCCTACCTGATGAACTACATACACTGGTTCAGCTTCTCGCTCGGACTCTTTGAGGCAAACGCCGCTGCGCTCACAATATTCGGATTGATAGCGGTCGCGCTCACTGGCGGCTTCGGCCCATTCGCAAAGGCGTTCGGAGCGTTCATAACCGAGAAGAAGATTGATGCGCCGCAGCCGGAGACACATGCGCACCACCAGTCGAGGAAGCAGACGCCGTGGTGGGTCTGGGCGATTCTGATTGTTCTGATGCTCACCACTTTCTACACTAGGATAATCAACATAAGCGTTGCGCCCACCTTCTTTGAGTTCGACCCATACTTCGACATGCTTGCTACGCAGTCGATACTCACATTCGGCAGCCAGTTCTACCTCTCCACCTCCGCATGGCCGGCCGTCGCAGGCGGAACGGTGATGAGGATACAGCCACTTATGCCGTACTTAGAGGCCTACTGGTACGACCTCGCCAACGCGATGGGCCCGCACTACACTAGCTTCAGCACATCGCTGCTCAGCAACGTCAGTTCCGTATATCCACCGATAACAGCAGCGCTCCTAGTATTCGCTATGTTCATGCTTCTTTACCATGAGTACGATGCAAAGATCGCGCTCATAGGCGCGGCGTTCACAGCCACCATGCCGGTGCTGCTAACCTCGTTCATAGCGGGGGAGCAGCTGCTTGAGCCGTGGGGCATATTCTCGCTGTTCTTCTTCTTCGCGGCATACATGCTCGCGATAAGGAACCCCAAGAGCAAGAGCCTAGCCATACTCGCGGGGTTGGCCTTCGTCTCAACGTTCCTCGGCGCCCACTACTACACCGTCGACGCTGGCATATTGGCCATCTACATACTGCTGCAGGGCGTAATAGACGTGATAAGGCAGGGCAAGGTGAACATGGACTTCTACAAGATGAACGGCATAGTCCTCATCGTCATCGCCATCTTCCTCGCGCTCTACGAGCCGTACAACGCGGTTTACGGAGGGGGCATACCATCGATACTCGGAATCCCCACCACCATAGCTTTCCCGATACTCTCGCTCGTGCTGGTCGCAGTAATGGAACAACTGGTGAAGAGGGTATCGCCCATGATACAGAAGAATCAGAATGCACTTTCGAGGCTCGCGGTTGTGCTCGCAATACTTATTGTGGTCGCGCTTCTGGTGCTGCTCACCCCGCTAGGCAAGCCTGTGCAGGGATATCTTAAGCTCAGCACCAACTTCACCACCCCATCAAAGGCGCTGTTCATGACTGTTCAGGAGTACATACCCACAGGACTGCTCTACAACTTCGGCGCCGCAGGCTTCGGCGCCATCGGCGCCAACATATTCGGTCTGCCCCTATTCGTCTGGATAGTCTCCATAATGAGCATAATCATGCTCGTCATAAGCATAGTCACCAGGGCGAGCAGGACCGCGGTCCTATATCTTGGCATAGCCATTCCGCTCATGTTCGCTGGGTTCTCAGAGGTCAAGTACCTGCCCCACTTCGGTGTGGCTTACATAATGCTCTTCTTCATAACGATCGGAGAGCTTGCATACTTCTACCACGGAGGCAAGAGGCTCGCGGTCAATTCCACAGGAGAGACCACCGAGCACTTCCCTGTAGACGTCTACAAGAACCACAAGCAGCTCATGGGCGGCGCGCTACTCATAAGCCTGTTTCTGCTCTTCGGAGTTCTTGTGCTGATAGTCTCGCTGATATACTTCATAGCCAAGAGGCTGTTCAAGAACCTGCCGTTCGAGAAGTCCGACAGGAACCTGATCATACTCACCTTGGTACTATTCATCTTCCCGTTCCTCACTACTGTGCTCATATCTCACTCAGGCACATTCCTCTTCTCCGAGAGCAGCTCCTTCATACAGCTGTTCACAGGGGCAGCGCAGTTTGCCGGCAATCCATCTATCGCATGCAACAGCTTCCAGATAAACGGCAACGTCATGGGCGCCAACCTCTTCTGCAACCAGGTACAGAGCTACTGGATCAGCGCCACCGCATGGATGAGGGCCAACGTGGGCCCCTACGCGCCGAGGATACTGGCCTGGTGGGACTACGGGGACTGGATAAACTGGTTCGGCAGCAGCAACGCCGTGCTGAGGGGCGACAACGCATACGCCCAGGAAGACTACGGCACTGCCGCCAACTTCGTGCTCGGGCCCAAGTACAACTACACCCCTAAGACCCTGGCAAACTACATGAATACCAACCAGTCGAAGTACGTGCTGTTTGACCAGGACCTGATATCCAAGTGGCAGGCCCTCGACTTCCTTGGCTGCGTGAACATCAACGCCACCTCAAGGGCGTTCGCAATAGGACAGGGCGCGCTGCAGAATCCGCCCGTGCCCTACATGCTGGGAAACTCGCAGTGCGAGATAAACAACGACCCCCAGTTCGTGCTGGTGCCCTACGCCGCGCTCGTGCCCCAGGCAGGAGCCCAGCAGAACATCAACACCTACTGCTCCATATCCAATGGCACCAACGTGTACGCAAGGGCGTTCCTGGTGAGCGGCAACTCCATCCAGAACCAGAGCGTATGCGTCAGCACAGTGCCTAACAAGAACGGCGTTCTTCAGGTGTACAACACATCTGGCGGCGCCATCAACATGGTGATTCAGACGGGTCTCGACTACGGGACATTCAGCATAACCGGGGTGCAGGTGGTGCAGTTCTTGGCGATATACCTGCCCAACGGCCCAGGAGGCACGATAACCGACGCACCCTCGGACTTCTACAACTCAAACTTCTACAAGGGCTTCTTCCTCCTCAACATGTCGGGCTTCACGCTGGCGTACCCCTCCGGAGCGCACGGCATAAACATGGTGAACGGCACCTACCCGATAGTGATATACAGCCTCAACAACTACACCGGCACCCTCCCGGCAGTGCCCACGAAGCCCTCGTGGGTGCACAACAACTACACGATGCCGTAGCTGTATTAATATCTGCCGTCCGAATATACTCAATCATGGGCTTGTAGCTCAGCATGGTTAGAGCGCTGGTCTTATAAGCCAGATGTCGTGAGTTCAAATCTCACCAGGCCCATCTTATTTTGACGACGAAAGCGGGGTTTAAAAGGCTATCGCCAAACCTATATATATTAACCCCGCTGGAATTCATTATAATGACGGTTCATAGCATAAAGAACGCAGTAGTCATAGGTGGCGGCCCAGCAGGGCTCACCGCCGCTCTGGCGATCTCAAAGCGCCCAGAGGTGACTGAAGTAACTGTAGTCGACTCAGACAACTTGTCTGGAGGCCCTACACCTAGGAATGGAGCACCGCAGGGGTACCATGCCCACGTGCTTTTGGGCAGGGGGTACGAGGAGATGGTGAGGCACGCCCCTAACCTGCAGTCCAGGCTGCTGTCTCAGGGCGCCACCAATATCGACTTCAACAACGACACAAGGGTGCTTCTCCAGAACGGCTGGGTCGCAGTCACCAAATCAGGTATAAACACGATAGTGGCCACCAGGCCCCTCATAGAGTGGGCCATACGGCAGGAGGCCAAGGATAATCCCAAGATAAGGCTTTTGGGCAGCTCCGAGGTGCACGGCATCATTCAGGAGGGCAAGAGCGTAAGGGGTATTGCGATAAAGAGCTTTGGCAATCAGGCGCAAGACCTTATGTGCGATCTGGTTGTAGACGCCAGCGGAAGGCGCTCAATGGCGTCAAAGTGGCTTAGCGACGGCGGATTCGGAGAGCCTGAGGTAGAGGAGATCCATCTGGGCGTGAATTACGCGACTAGGATGTACTCCATAGACAAGCTAAAGGGCAAGGCATGGAAGGTCCTGGCGATGAACACGATCCCCCCTGACATGCCTAGGATGGGCTACCTCGCCAGGGTAGAGGGAGGTAAGTACATAGTGAGCCTCGGAGGTGTTGGGAAGGAGGCTCCCCCCGTAGACAATGAGGGGTTCCTAAAGTTTGCACGCAACCTGGCGCATCCCGCCATATATGACGCCATAAAGGACGCTGTTCCAGAGTCTGGTATACATTCATTCCGGTTCCCTGGGAGCAGGCTCTACCGCTACGAGAAGATGGCGGACTGGCCACAGAACTTCGTAGTCGTAGGCGACGCATACGCAAGCTCAAATCCCTTCTACGGGCAGGGAATGACTATGGGAGCGCTTCACGCATCAGCAATCGATTCTACCCTGAAGAGGCACAATAACGGCAACAGTTTCTCAAGGACTGCGCAGGCCGAGATAGCAAAGGCAACCCGCTTTTCATGGACTCTCGCGACCGGAGAGGACAACAGGTGGCTGCAGGTAGCCACGCCATGGATGACCAAGATGGTCCAGGGGTACATCAACAGGATACTTGACACCTGCCCATTCAGCGTGGGCGCCACAGTCGGCTTCTGCAAGGTGCTGCACATGGACGCTAATCCCTCATTGCTGTTCACACCTAAGGTGGTGGTTCCAGTCGTCATAAATTCGATACTTAGAAGGAAGCCCTCTAATATAATGCCCAACTAGGCACATATCTTTTTATTCGCCAGCGCATCAGATACTATAAGGTGTTGCCATGGACGACTGCATATTCTGCAAGCTGGGTGCTGCGGAGGATGGAAAATTCATATACCGCGACGACTACGTCTTCGCCATCCCAGACATATTTCCTTCCTCAAAGGGCCATACCTTGGTGATACCAAGGGCCCACATGGCCAACATACTCGACGCCCCCGATGACACTGTATCCAAGCTGTTCTCCTTGGCGAAGAGGATTGCGCTCAAGCAGACATCCGCGCTGAAGGCCGATGGGATAAAGATAAGCACCAACTCTGGCTCGGCGCAGGACGTATTCCACTTCCACATCCATGTTAAGCCAGTCTACTCAAAGCCGCCTCAGGGCTTCGAAGCCAACAGGGCGATGACACCAAGCGAGCAGGAAGAGATTGCCTCCCTGCTCAAGATTCAGTAATAGACCTTCTTCTGAGTACTACAGCTGTTGCAGGTGTAGATCCTCAGCCTCTGCTTAGCTATCACCCTCACCGAAGCGCTAATCCCTGGCTCCAGGAACGCGCCGCAGCCCCTGCAGATGTGCGACGACAGCCTCTTGGCCAGCTTTATCCTGTAGTGCATAGCTAGCTCGCGTATCAGCTTGGCGTACTCGTTGGACAGCTCCGGCCTTGCCTCAAGGTTTTGCTCGGCCAGCTTGAACAGGATAACTATCCTCTCGTTGGCTATCCTCTTTGTGAGGGCCCCCTTCTCGTCATCAGTAGCAGCACGCGGCACAGTCATCCCATGCCTACCATTTCGAGGATCTTGGGCAGCGCGTGCGCCAGGCTCGAAGAGTCGCCAACAGTCACGAGGTTCTCTGCCACCTCGAACGGCTCCTTGGAGGGTATCCCGTGGAATAGCATAAGCTGCCTGTTTGTCTCGGTGTCCCTGGTCGCTGAGACCTTCTTGCCTGTTATGACGTTGGCCCTCGCGGGTATCTTTATCGCGTTGCCCACGGCTATTATCGGCTTCCTCGCGTTGTTGAACTGGAGAACCATGTCGAGCATTGGCCTGTACTCGAATATCTTGAAGCCGTCTATGCCCTCGCCGTCTATTATAACGAGGCCGCTGTAGTCGGCAGGCGATATCTTCGCCCCGTGGACATCGGGCTTCACCACCGCTCCGTGGGTTCCGGTGCAGTCGTGGCTAGTGTAGCTCGCTATCTTGTAGCTCACGCCCCACTTGCTGAGGAACATCTTGACCGCGTTGAGGGACTCGTCCCTGAACTCCTTCGGTGCAACGAACACGAGTACGGGCATCTAATCAGGATGAGATGGGAGTATAGTTATTTATCCCTTGTTCCGTGCGAGCTTTACGACTCCATGTAAGGGGCCAGGAAGTATGTGACGCTAGCCTCGCCTATCTTGTACTCTATCTTTATCGGCTCCTCGGTCTTTATCGATAAGCTGATCGACGAGTTTGCAGGCGACGCGCTGATCATCCTATCCAGGTAGTCTAGGTTGAAAGTGGCAGTCGAGCCCTTTGCAACGCTTATCTTCTTTATCACGTCGGCGTTGTTCATGTGCTCCTCCTCCAGCTCCCCTGCGTCGCCCTTCGCGACCACCATGAAAGAGTCCTTCTCTGTCTTGAAACCTACATAAGTGGAAAGCAGCGTCGCATCCTTTAGTATCTCCTTTAGCGAGTCCGACTTCACCTCCACAAGGGAATCGAACTCGACCTTTGGCTCCTTGTCCGCGTCCTTCTTTACGTCTATTACCGGCAGCTTGTACCTCCTCCTGCTGTTCGGGCCTATGAACTCGATGGAGAACTTGTTGCCCGCCTCCTTCATCACCAGCTGTTCATTGTTCCTCGAGCTTGCCAGTATCTTGCTGAGGTTTTCCAGGTTCAGCCCCACCATC
>JAGWFU010000105.1 GCA_028867845.1 Microcaldota archaeon
GGCCTACACTCGAAGGTTGGAGACAAGGCTGCGCGTGAGGATAGCTGACAAGAAGTTCGTACACGAGAAGCTTTATATAGGGGAGAGCACCGCAATAACAGGGAGCGCCAACCTCACGTTCAACGGTATGCACAAGAACATAGAGCACATAGAGACAACGGCAGACCCAAGAAAGGTACAGGAACTGACAAGGCACTTCGACGAGCTATGGAAACAGACCTGATCAGAGGATTTTTGCTCCTGTCTTCGTTATGAGGATGTCGTCTTCTAGCCTTATGCCGCCGAACCCTACTATGTAAATGCCGGGCTCGTCGCTTACAACCATGCCCTCGCGCATTATTGTATCGGTCTTCGTGCTGACTACAAAACCTTCATGGAGCTCTATCCCCACCGCATGCCCGAGTTCATGGAAGCTAGGGAACGCATATTCCTTGTACTTGCCTTTAGCATAGCTGGCTATGTAATCAGCCGCAGCCGCCTGTATGTCTCTGCCGTGGACGCCGTCTCTGGCGACTTTGAGGGCCGCCTGTTGCGATCCCTTGACCGCCTTCTGAATCTCGAGTATCTTCTTGTACTTGTCAGAGCTTTTGTCAGGCTTGAATACAAATGTCCTGGTCACGTCTGAGCAGTAGTTCTTGTACCTAGCGCCGACATCAAGAAGCACTATGCTGTTTGGCGTAAGCCTTGTGTCATCAGGGAGGTGGTGCGGCAGCGCGGAATTTTTGCCGAACTGCACTATGCTCGCGAATGCGGGTTCGTTCGCGCCGTGCTTCATCATTATGTAATCGAACCTTGCTGCGAGATCCTTCTCGGTCATGCCCTCCTTGAAGTCCCTAGGTATCTCCTTGAGCGCGGACTTGACTATCCTATTAGCGATCCTTATATTTTCTATCTCGTCTTCATCCTTTATCTGCCTAGCCCTGTAGAAATCTGATGTTGCGTCGATTACGCTCTTCGCCTTTGATATTCTCTTTATTGTCATGTACCAGAAATAGGGCAGCGAGACGCCGTATATGCCTACGACCTTGCGCTTGCAATGCCTCTGGAGCAGCGTCGCGATTTCCTTTCCGGTTTTCGGGCTCGCTATCTCCATGCCGCTGAACTTGTGCTCCTTGACGTTTTCGTACTCCAATTTATTTGTTATTAGAACAAGCGACTTCTTTTTCACAATTAAGAAGTTCTGCTCGAAGAGACCAACCAACCCGGTCAGATAGCTGAAATTGGGGTCAGGCCTTTCCACGTCATGGTTGAACAGCACCATTACGTCAGCCTTTGAGCCATCGAATATTTTTTCCAGTCTGTCGGTTAGCCGGTCCGTGAAATCACGTTAAGCATTCGCATGAAAGAGATAAAAAGATGCCCGTGGGAATTATACGTGGTGGGGAATTGGACCGCGCTGCAATGATCGAGGAACTCGAGAACAAAGGCGCAGTCGCTAAGCGTTCTGACATAGTGTACAGGCACATGAAGGACCCAGCTCTGCTGAGATATTACTACAAGATAAAGACGATGCCGCTGATCGACAAGCTTGAACTCGCAGGAAGCTCGCCGACCGAACTATTTGTCGGGAGGCACAACTACCCCTACGTCAACATAGGGCCCATGGTGCCGCCTGAATTCGGCGATACCTCCATACTTGCGACTCCTGAACGATGGAGAAACATGACGATAGACAACATAGTCGATATGAGGTCCAAGCTCGTCAGAGGAATGTACACAACAAAGGTGACAAACGTAGAGCATGGACGGATGGAGGAGTTGATGAGAGACCTCGCGCTGGCGGACAGGCCTGCCGAGGCTGAGGTCGCATTTTCCAAGAAGCCGTTCGTGAAGATCGCTATGCGGGATGAGGTACAGCCGTTCGGCCCCAGCGCAATGGTGAAGAACTTCGAACTTTATAACGTCAGGGCTGACACGATCGTAGAGAAGAGATACACTGACACTGATGCCACGGCCAAGACATCCATGATAGAGCTGTATGAGAAGGGGATACCGGTCTCTAAGATACAGAAGGGCCTCTCTGCAGGTCTGTTCGGACTAGGGAAGAATAGGAAGTTCGTACCGACAAGGTGGAGCATAACTGC
>JAGWFU010000106.1 GCA_028867845.1 Microcaldota archaeon
TCCTCGAGCTTGCCAGTATCTTGCTGAGGTTTTCCAGGTTCAGCCCCACCATAGCTGCCTTGTCAATGTCATACTTTGAGAATGCCTTGTTGGGCATCGAGAAAGAGACCATGCTTATGCCCGACGGGTCCATAGCCTTGAGGGATATGCCCTCCTTGGCTATGCTGAAAGTGCCCTCGTCTATGAGGCTTACAATCGAATCAACGCACGTCTTCCAGTACCTTGCATCGTCTATCTTCAACTCGAACATACATGCACCCCCAGTATAAGCAGAATATATTAGGCTACAAAGGAATATAAATCATGCTCTCTGTAAAACATATCATCTGTACTTGAGGTAATCCACGATGGAATCCAAGCGATTTTCTAGGAATAAGGAGGACTTCAAGTGCAGGAACTGCGGCGCCCAGGTCAAGGGCACCGGCTACACAGACCACTGCCCCAGATGCCTCTACAGCATGCACATGGACGTAAATCCTGGCGACAGGAAGGCCGCCTGCCACGGGATGATGAGACCGGCTTCGGCCTCAGCTGACAGGAAAGGCTTCTTCACAATATACTACGTCTGCACAAAGTGCTGGGCCAAGGTGAGCTGCAGGGCTGCAGAAGAGGACGACTCCGAACTCCTGCACAAGCTGATGTCCAGCTCTAGTCGCCACTGGCCCGCGGCCTGATCCTCCTGTCCAGAGCCACTACCGCTCCTGCTGCCAGTATAGCAAGTATTAGCACAAGCGCGAGCTCGGTGGTGCCTGTGCCGCTGCTCTGCTGCTTGCAGCTCTGTTCAGGCACGTCTATGGCGGTCACGTTGAGCGCCGGTGTTGCGTAGTAGCTCAGCTGGTCCGGAGTGAACGCGATCAGCATCCCTGTCGTTGGGTCCACAAACTTTACATCCCTGCTCACGCCTGGCACAGCCACCTGATATGTGGCGTTGCCCACCACGCTCCACAACGGGTTGCCGGCGTTGGCCGCACCTACCGCCGAGCTTGTGGTGTTCATCGCAGCCCAGATGGCGGCGAAGGAGGTTAGGCAGTTGCCTGTAGGGGATGTCAGGTTTGACTGGACAATCTGCGCGCACGCGCCAGTGGTTGCGTTGGGCATTATGTTAGGGTCAAAGACGAATACAGGTATTATGTACCACCTTCCAGTAGGGCCTAAGTAGTCCAGCCCGTTGGCATGGGTGTGCGCCGGTGTCGGCCCTATACCCTCAGGAAGCCCGAAGATCCCGTTATATACTCCCAGCTTGTGCTCGAGTGCTGTGTATATCGGCGAGTACACGTATTCTGGATGGTTGCATGATACAGGCGTGCCTCCTGGTCCGCACTGCGTGGCCACCACGTTCCCGTCAAAGGTGGGGAAGCCCTGCACAGATGCGCCTAGCGAGTTCACCCCAAGTATGGAGGTGCCCGCGAAGGCAGGCACGAAGAGCCATAGTGGAAAGGCCCCAGTGGTGTTGCCGCCCACCACTATCTCACAGTAGTCTGCATCCGTGGCGTTGCCCTGTACGCCGCTACCAGATGAAGGTGTGTAGTTGAGCGGGCATAGGCCGGTTGTCATGGCGAAGTTGATGCTCACCACGTTTGAGGTGTAGTTCAGCGCGCTGTTGCCAGTGTAGTAGTTCGCAGGCAGGGCCATTGCGATGCCTAGCGCCTGCGCCATCAACACAAAGCAAACTAGCGCTATGCTAATCCTCATCTTATCACGCACATCTGGTAAAAAAGATATTTAAACGGTAGCACATCGAAGCGGAATGGGGCTGCCGAGATTTGAACTCGGATAACCAGAACCCGAATCTGGTAGTCTGCCAGGTTAGCGTACAGCCCCTTGGAATACATTTATGGGCGAACCTTAAAATAACGTTCGTGAAACCAGCGCACGCCACGGGCCAGAGCGGGTGTTAAGTCAACTTCCTAACTCCCCACATACAACGCCCTCGGAAGAGAATTGACGCCATGATGGTACCGTCTGTTATTGTACCATCTTTTGAACCGTTTTATCTCTCCATTCAACCATTTCGGGAACTTCATCAGG
>JAGWFU010000015.1 GCA_028867845.1 Microcaldota archaeon
TTTGCAGACATCGAGTAAAGAGGCGCCCGGGGTGGGAATCGAACCCACAGAAGCCATTACTAGCTAAACAGCTTAGCAGGCTGCCGCCATACCACTAGGCGACCCGGGCACGTAAGTATTACTGCGCCCAACATTTATAATCCATCAGTGGCAGGAGCCGATTCTGCACCATAAGCCGATGACGGGTTAGCTGCACTCCAGCTCCACTCTGTATCTTAAGAGCACAGCCAAAATATGCTTAAGGTTGCTCCTTCCGGCCTGGCCTGGTTCGCGTATCCGACTGCCACCTAAGGCAAAGCTTCGACGCTTAAGTGCAGGCCCGGCAGCGTATTATGACACTCGACCGGCATTGGCCCGCCAAAAGGGATCTGCGGATGGGAGACCCTTAGCTTCCCGCCTACCTGCCAATAGATATTTTGACCACTGTATTAAATATGTTTAGCCGCCAAAGATTACCGATACAAAGGTGTATGGTTGAGCGAGCAGAGCTACACTGAGCTTCTTGACAGGGCGTTCTCCAAACTGCCCAAGCTTTCGGCCGAGAAGTCGGACTTCGTTATACCCAAGGTTGAGTCAATAACCGAGGGCAACAAGACGATCATAAGGAACATAATGGCGATAGCGGACGCGGCGAGGAGGAAGGCCGGGGATATCGCGAGATACGTGAGCAAGGAGCTTTCAATCCCGGTCAACGTGGAGGACACCAGGCTGATAATCAACGGGAAGTTCCCGCAAGATGATCTTAACAAGCGCATACTGAAGTACTTCGAGGTATACGTCGTGTGCAAGGAGTGCCACAAGCCGGATACACATCTGGAGAACGCGGAGAAGGGCATGTACCTCGTGTGCGAGGCATGCGGAGCGAGGTATTGGGTAAAGAACTATTGAGGCTTTTTGATGAACAGACGACCTACATATGACCAGAGGAGGGGTGCTCCTGTCGAGAGCGCGGTGAAGATGCCGCACGACAACGAGATCATAGGCAGGGTCATAAAGATTGCTGGCGCCTCCAAGTTCATGGTCAGATGCACGGACGGCAACGAGAGGCTGTGCAGCATACCTGGCAGGCTGAGGAGGAGGTTCTGGATAAAGGAGGGGGATCTCGTGATAGTCAAACCCTGGGTGGTGCAGAGCAACGAGAGGGGCGACATCATCTGGAGGTACAGCGTCATGGACATGGGGAAGCTCAAGGACATGGGGAAGATGCAGAACCTCTGAGCTGTGCGTAGTCGAGACGTGCATACTGAACAAAGGGTTTTAAGCTTAGATTCCTATGTTAAAGCTACTAAGTCCTACGTGGGGTTTCGATGCAGTCTCTCAAGGATATGCTTGTTGAATCAAAGATATTCGCAAACCGAGAGGTACTCTCCCCGCACTACACGCCGAAGAAGCTTATTTTCAGGGAGAAGGAGATAAACAACATTGAGAGGGCCATAGCCCCAGCGCTGAAGGGTGAGAGAGGAAGGAACCTCTTCATCTACGGCAAGACAGGATCCGGGAAGACATCGTGCGCAAGGTACGTGATAGAGGAGGTCCGCGACATACCCAACGGCAGGGCCAAGATATCATACATAAACTGCAAGATTTACAACTCAAGGTACAGGGTGCTGAACAAGATAGTGAGCGACCATCTCCCAACCTACGCGAAGAGGGGATACGGCGCAGTGGACCTCTACGAAAAGCTTACAAGCTGGATAGAGGAGGACAACAAGATACTGGTGATAATACTCGACGAGGTGGACGTGGTCAAGGACCTTGACGACCTCATCTACACCCTCACAAGGATAAACAGCGACATAAAGGCAGGAGGGGTCACGATCATAGGGATATCGAACAAGGTGTCGTTCAAGGAGGCGCTGGATCCGAGGAGCCTCTCCACACTGTACGAGACAGAACTGGTGTTCGCGCCCTACTACGCCACAGAGTTATACGCGATAATCAAGGACAGGGCCGGGATGGGGTTCAGGGCCAACGTCATAAACGATGACATACTCCATTTCATAGCAGCGTCTGCGGCGAAGGAGGGAGGAGACGCGAGGATGTCGCTCAAGATACTGTCGAAGTCGGGGGAGATGGCTGAGGAGAGGGGGCTCGACAAGGTCACGATGAAGGAGGCGACCGAGGCATCGAGGTTCGCAGAGAATGACGTGGTGTACGAGCTGATAGCGACGCTGCCTGAGCACCACAAGCTTGTCCTGTACTCTATAGCGATGCTAACGCAGAGCGGCGGATCATACAAGAAGCTGACTGACGGTGCGGACACTTACCTGTTCAGCGGAGAGGTCTACAGGAGGTACAAGAGCATAACAGAGAGCCTGCACAAGGAGGCGAAGAGCGAGAGGTGGTACAGGAAGTACCTCTCTGAACTGGAGATGCAGGGGCTCATCACAGCGTTCGAGTCGGGCAAGGGGATAAGGGGGCATACAAAGCTGATAAAGCTGATGTACCCGCCGCAGAAGACCAAGGACGTGCTGGAGAAGGACATAATGGGCTACGAGAGGGAGACAGAGAAGGAGGAGCCCGCCTGACGGTGTTTGATTGGAGTTCAACGACATTGTGTACCCAACATGCAACGCCGATGCCGATTTTGCGGCCAGGCTCGGGTTCAAGAGGCTGCTTGTTGCGGGGAAGGACGTCGAGATAAGGGACATCGACAGGGACAAGAACACAAACGCAAAGGACTGCGTGGTCATTGGCGTGAACAAGCCGAGATTGGAGGCAGCGGCTAAGAGCGGCGCGATTGCAATAAGCATAACAGACCAGAGGATAGACAGGAAGCTTATGCAGACGATGAAGGAGAGGGAGACGAAGCTGCTCATCTCCTTTGCAGTTCTGAAGGAGACAGGAGGAAACGACAGGCAGAGGACGCTGTACATGATGTCCAAGCTGCTCCGCCATGCGGTGAAGATGAGGATAGAGGTCTGCTTCGCCAGCATGGCACGGTCGAGGCTGCACATGCTCTCCACGATGCAGATAATAGAGCTGGCCAAGCTCATCGGCGCGGAGGAGGACGCTGCGAGGAAGGGGCTCAAGCAGATAGGATGATGCCATGATGAGGGACAAGAGGAGGTATGTGGTCGTCGAGAGCTACAACGCTGTGGACAATCCGGACCTCTTCCAGAGGAGGCTGATTGCGGCACTGCTGCAGGTGGCGGGAGAGGCCAACCTGTTCAGACTGAATCCGAAGATAGTCAAGTTCGTGGACGAGAGGCGCTTCATAGTGAGGACCAGCCTAGAGGGCATGAGGCAGCTGGTGCTTGCCCTCTCTTTCATAACCAGCATCGATGGGAAGGAGGCCGCATTCTATACTTTGGGCTCATCTGGAACCATACTGGCGATAGAGAAGAAGATCAAGAAGGGCCAGACTTCAGCCAGTCGTTGAGCTCTCCAGTAACCACGTACCTCAGCCTCGATAGTTCACTGATGTTCTTGCATCCCGTGAGGAACATCGCGGTCTTCAGCTCGAATATCAGATCCTCGATGTGCTGCCTCACCGCCTTGCTCGAAGTCATCGCTGGCTTCAGCATAGGCTGCGCCTGCGCGCACAGTGTAGCGCCCATGGCTACCGACTTGGCGATGTCAAGGCCTGTCCTTATCCCGCCTGACGATACGACAGGTATCTTGACAGCCTTCCTGACCATCAACAGCGACGCCGCAGTGGGGATGCCCCAGTCCCAGAAGAGATCGCCGATCATCTCCTTGGACCTCATCCTCATCTCCTTAGCCCTGTAGTACTCGACAGCGACGTAGCTTGTTCCGCCTGCGCCCGCCACTTCTATGGCGCTCACCCCCGCAGATTCTAGCTTCTTGGCGACGTCACCAGATATTCCAGAGCCGACCTCCTTCACCACCACGGGTATCCCTACGTTCTGGACGAAATGCCTTATCTTAGATGCAACGTTGGAGTAGTTGGGCTCGCCCTCCGGCTGAGTCACCTCCTGCTCCGGATTAAGGTGGATGTAGAAGGCGTCGGCGTCGAGCATCTCTATCAGCCTCTTGCCGTCAGCCACGCTGAACCCCTTCGATATCTGCGCGCCGCCCACGTTCGTGCCAAGGAATATGTCCGGCGCGACCTTCCTTGCAACCGAGTATGTAGCGGCAAGCCGCTTGTCGTAGAGGCCTGCCCTCTGACTCCCCACGGCCATGCCGAGGCCCAGCTCCTCGCACGCCTCGGCTATGTTCCTGTTTATCTTCTCAGCGAGCTTCGCCCCGCCCGTCATTGCACCCACCATGATGGGGGCAGAGAACCTGTGGCCCAAGAATGTGGTTGTTGTGTCGATCTGGTCGAGGTCAATCTCGGGGAGCGAGTTGTTTATCAGGTGGACGTTCTCGAAGAGCGTGGTGAGCCTCCTGGACTGAACCGGCTTGTCGGTGCATATGTTGATGTGGTCCTCCTTGCGCTTCATTATGAGCCTGACCTTCTCGTCCTTCCCCATCTTAGCCAAATAAGCACCCGTATCCTTAATGCATTCCGGATTTTAATACCTTGCCACCCAAAATATATCATGGCTGAGGGCGGCAACATAGATGTCATACTTGTCGACAAGGACGACAACCAAGTGGGCACCATGGAGAAGATGGCGGCGCACATGAACGGCGCCACGCTGCACAGGGCGTTCTCGGTGTTCGTATTCAACTCGAAGGGCGAGACGCTGCTGCAGAGAAGGGCGATGGAGAAGTACCACGCAAGGGGGCTGTGGAGCAACACATGCTGCTCGCACCCCTTTCCGGGGGAGCCAGTGGCCGATGCCGCGCACAGGCGGTTAAGGGAGGAGATGGGATTCGATTGCAAGCTGGACGAAAGGTTCAGCTTCATCTACAGGGCGGAGCTGGAGAAAGGGATGACCGAGCACGAGTTCGACCATGTCTTCTTCGGAAGATACGAGGGCAAGGTGGCCCCCGACCCCAACGAGGTTATGGACTACAAATGGGTTGGATTGAAGGAGCTAAGGGATGCGGCAGCCAAGGAACCGAGCAAGTACACGCCGTGGCTGATAATAGCGCTTGATGAAATCAAGGCCAGAAAGATACCTCTTTGACGTCGCCAAAACTGCACAAAACCTTTATATATTTGGACGGCTGCAGTAATAGCAGTGTTTTAAATGGACGGATTAGCTTCACTGCGGTGGCTCCTTTACGCCATGCACAGCTAATGCTAGCCCGGACTCTTCCTTTGAGATGCCAACGGCAGGTAGCAGGCGTAAGGCAAGAGTAGGGCTGCTGGGTGGAATAGGGCCAGAGGCGACAGGTATTTTCTACCTGAGTCTTATAGCAAAACTGCAGAAAAGCGGCAGGGTGCAGTCTAACACAAACTTTCCGCAGATAGTAGTCAACAGCATAAATGCACCGGAACTTGTGCGCAATACGGAGTTGGGTGCGTATATCAGGGGGCTCAAGCAACTCGACGCCTTCGGCGTGGACTTCATAGCCATGGTCTGCAACACCGTCCACTCTTTTTACGAGCCGCTTCAGGAGCAGATAGATACGCCGATAATAGACCTGAGGCGCGAGGTGCGGGATTTCCTGATAAGAGAGGAAGTGGAATCTGCGGTAGTGCTCGCTACCCCGACATCTCTACAGATGGGGCTGTACGGTGACTGCAAGGTACGGTATTACCGAATTGAAAGCACCGAAATCGATGCACTCGGCGATGCTGTGCTAAATTTCAACTCAGGAACAGAGAAGGAAAAGCAGAGGACCATCGTGGAGCGCATTGCGCACAGATACACAGATATGGGTGCCGAGTTGGTCATATCAGGATGCACTGAGATCAGCTTGATGCTGGAGGACAGCAAGGTGAATAAGCTGGACACAATGGACCTGCTTTGCGAGGCCGTTGCAAGGAGGTGCTTGGACTAGCCGAGCGAGCTTTGCGTACTCCGGAATACCCATCCGTAGCCCCAGCCATAGCTATATAAAGCTTGTTTTCTTAAATAATATTATCTGATTTATCGGTTTGCTGATTATATTAGATTCGGTGAAATTTATGTATCCAAACGTTCAAGCGTATGATAGAGGGGTCATGTTCAGCCCCGACGGAAGGCTGTTCCAGGTGGAGTATGCGAAGGAGGCGGTCAGGAGGGGGGCCACCTCGATAGGCATAGTGGCGGACCACGGGATAGTGCTCGTGGCGCACAAACCAGTCTTCGACGCGCTCGCCATACCGAGCACTGCTCAGAAGATATTCCGAGTGGACTCCTACATAGGTGCCACTTACAGCGGGCTTGTCTCGGACGGCCTGAGGATAATCGGGATGACGAGGGGGAAGACCCAGACCCACAGGATGGTATACGACGAGACCGAGTCAGTCGAGACGATAGCGAGGGAGATATCAGAGGAGATGCAGATGGCCACGCAGTACGGAGGGATAAGGCCTTACCCCATATCGCTTCTCGTTGGAGGCATAGACAAGATACCTCGCCTCTTCGAGGTCGAGCCGGGAGCTTCATACCTTGGCTACAAGGCGGACGCGATAGGCTCGGGCAAGAAGGCGGCTGAGGAGATACTGGTCAAGAACTACAAGGACGGGATCAGCATGGAGGACTCGCTAAACCTCGGAGTCAGCATAGTGAAGAAGCTCCACGAGGGCAAGCTCACAGAGAACAACATTGACATTTCTACTATTAAGAAAGACGTTGGATTCGAGATGTTCACAACCGACAAGATAGCTAAGTATCTGTGATCGGAAGTCTCGTGATTTTGTATGCCATCTCCTAAGGCGGTAATAGCCAAGATGAAGAAGAACGGGGACGAGTTCGAGATATTCGTCCACTCAGACCTCGCCTACGAGTACATAACCGGCAAGAGGAGCGACCCGCTGGTCGTCCTGGAGGCGGAGGAGATATTCAAGGACGCGAGGAAGGGGGAGAGGCAGAGCGAGGACAAGGTGAAGAAGGCGTTCGGGACCACTGACATCGGGAAGGTCGCTGACATCATACTCAAGCAGGGCGAGGTGCCTATAACTACGGAGCAAAGGAGCAGGCTGGTCGAGGAGAAGAGGAAGCAGATAATCGAGATAATAGCGAAGAACTCCATCGACCCGAGGACAAACGCGCCCAACCCGCCACTGAGGGTCGAGAACGCGATGAGGGACGCGAAGGTCTCAATAGACCCGTTCAAGGGCGCTGCCGACCAGATTGATGACATAGTGAAGAAGATAACGATGATAATGCCGATAAAATTCTCAGTGGCGAAGATCGAGGTGACGATACCAGCTGAGTTCGCCAACAGGGCATTCGGCACCCTGAAGAAGTACGGCATGAAGTCGGACCAGTGGCTCAACGACGGAAGCCTCCAGGCGATACTGGAGTTCCCCGCGGGCATGCAGACAGAGGTCTTCGACAAGATAAACGGCGCCACGCAGGGCAAGGCGCTGATAAAGACGCTGTAAACATTTACGTTTGTACAAAGTGATAAGATGAAGCAGATAATTGTGCCTGGAGAGGTGCTCTCGCAGTCACAGGTAAGGATGGACAACGCCTACACCGAGGGGGGAAAGACCTACGCCAAGGTGATGGGGCTGTACGACGACGAGCGCAAGGGGATAATACCCCTCGAGGGCCCATGGAAGCCGAGGGTGGACGACATGATAGTCGGCATAGTCTCGGAGGAGAAGAACAAGGTCTACGAGGTCGACATAGGCTTCTTCGGAAGGACCCTGCTGATAATAGGCAAGTTCGACAGGGAGAGCTACAAGGTCGGAGACGTGATAGAGGCCTCGATAAAGGACATAGAGGACAGGAAGACTATAATACTCACAAGGGCAAGGCCGCTAGAGGGCGGGACAGTGATGATGGTCAAGCCCGCCAAGGTGCCGAGGGTGATTGGCAAGGCCAACACCATGGTGAAGCAGATATCGGAGGCCGCGAAGACCTACATAATAGTGGGGATGAACGGAATGGTATGGATGAAGGGGGGCAACATGGCCCTCGCTGCAGAGGCGATAAGGAAGATAGAGGCCGAGGCGCACATATCAGGGCTTACGGAGAGGATAAAGCTGATGCTAGAACAGAACAAACAAGGTAATTGAATGGGCTCAAGTGCAAACAAGCCGGAACTGATAATAAACGGCAAGAGGACAGACGGAAGGGACTTCAACGAGATGAGGCCGTTCAGCATAAAGGCGAACGTGCTCAAGAACGCTGACGGCTCCTGCTACATAGAGTGGGGCAACAACAAGATACTCGCGGCGGTCTACGGGCCGAAGGAGGTGATGCCGAGGCACATGATGGAAGCGGACAGGGCGATAATAAAGTGCAGGTACGCGATGGCGCCGTTCTCAAGCCTATCGGACCACGGAAGGACGGGGCCCAACAGGAGGGCCATCGAGATATCGAAGGTGATAAAGGAGGTCTTCGAGAACGTGGTTATGCTTAGGGAGTACCCTGCTAGCGAGATAGACGTCTTCATAGAGGTCTTGCAGGGCGACGGCGGGACAAGGGCGGCAGGAATAACTGCGGCAGCTGTCGCGCTTGCGAACGCAGGCATACAGATGAAGGACCTGCCCTACGCGATATCGGTCGGAAGGGTAGGCGACCACATAGCGATAGACTTCAACATGATCGAGGACAACTACTCGGACAGCGACATGCCGATGGCGATCGCACCGAGGAACAACGAGATACTCCTGCTCCAGATGGACGGGGGACTCGACAAGGCGCAGGTGTCCAAGGCGATACAGATGGCGATAGACGCGGGCAGCGTGATAACGAAGGCCCAGAGGGATGCGCTCAGCGAGGTATACAGCAACAATGTGAAGGGTGTTTGAATGGAGGCAATAGATGTAGTGAAGACCAATTATGTGAAGGAGCTGCTGAACAAGAAGGCAAGGGAGGACATGAGGCAGTTCATGCAGTACAGGAACGTCAGCATAACGACGGGCACGATGCAGAACGCCGAGGGATCCGCACAGGTTGACCTTGGCAACACAAGGGTAATCTGCGGAATCAAGATGATAGTCGGTGAGCCGATGCCGGACACCCCGAACCAGGGCAACATGATGGTTGCGGCAGAGCTTTTGCCCCTAGCCTCGGCGGACTACGAGACAGGACCGCCGAGCCCAGAGGCGATAGAACTCGCAAGAGTGGTCGACAGGGGAATAAGGGCAGCGCAGAGCATAAACCTGGAGAGCCTGTTCATAGAGGAGGGCAAGGTATGGAGCGTGTTCATAGACCTGTACGTGCTCAACTACGACGGCAACCTCTTCGACGCATGCACGCTGGCTGCGATGGCAGCATTGATGACAACCAAGGTGCCCAAGTTCGAGGACGGGGAGGCAAAGAGGGAGGACAGGACCAAGCCGCTCAAGATTGACACTGTGGTAACCTCCACAACGTTCGGGAAGGTGGGCAGCAACCTGCTGCTGGACCTGGACCGCAACGAGGAGAACGCCTCGGACGCAAGGATAACCATAGCCATTGACGACGCCAATATAAGGGCGATGCAGAAAGGTTTAAGAGGAAGCTTCACCAAAGAGGAGGTAGAAACGCTCATAGACATGGCCTTCCAGAAGAGGACGGAGCTGAAGAGGGCACTAGAGCAGGCAAGCAAGTGATTTTATGGCGAATGCTAGCATCAGATACGGCGCACGCATAAGGAAGAGGTACAAGGAGGTAATGAAGGACAAGAAGAGGCTCTACAAGTGCGAACTCTGCGGAAAGGAGGCGGTCAAGAGGATAAACACGAGCATCTGGAGGTGCAAGCACTGCTCCGCGACATACGCGGGGGGGGCGTACACCATGACCACATCGGCAGGCGAGGTGGCCAAGAGGCTCATAAAGGACATCGGTAAGAAGTGATGTAATGGTCAAGATAACCTTCGCGCCAATAAAGGAACTGATAATACACGAGGCGGTGAAGGTGAGCTATGACGACATTCTGAGGGAGAGGGTCACGCCGTCAGGAACGGTGCCGCTCTACTGGAGCGAGGGAATGCTATTCAGCTTCTCTTCGGTGCCCATGACAAGGGACATAGTGAAGGACTACCTTCAAGGTACGATACACTGGATGGAGGTCCATTACACAGACATGAAGGAGTACAAGCCGGTGCTGGACCTGAAGGACCAGAACTACGGGGGAGAGCTCAAGATAAGGGTTATAGACACGAGCAAGTCCGCGCTTCACAGCGAGGTCGCGAAGTGGTTGAAGATCAAGAAGTGATAATATGGCTTACATATGCGCTAATTGCGGAAAGACGATAAAGCAGCTTGACAAGTTCGTCAGGTGCACATACTGCGGGCACAGGATACTCCTGAAGAGCAGGCCCAACCTCTCAAGGGAGATATCTACAGATTAGATCTAGGTTTAAGGCACTGTCGATATAGACTCGACTTTGTTTGGGTCTCTGTCACTGAGAGATTCTGATATGACTATAGGTTTTATGCCAGGTATCCATTTTATCATCTTGAATTCTTTTCG
>JAGWFU010000107.1 GCA_028867845.1 Microcaldota archaeon
AGAGCTCGAGCCTTGCCAATGCGGTGCTGTTCAAGACAGTAATGTCCTGAGCAGGCATTTTCAGGATAGATCCCACCTCGCAGGGACTTCGAATGCGAGGTCTTTGCAGCTTTGAGAATTAGTCTGGCGTCTTCGGAGTGTAGAAAAGTGCAACGTATAATCCCGCAGCCACTAGGATGACGCCGAAGGAGTAACCGCCGACCATGAATAACGTTTGATTGCCGTAAGAGGCCTTGAGTGCAGCGTTAACGAAGAACAGCACAAAACAGCCGGCAAAAACCCCCACTAATCCGTTTATGACCCTGTTTCTCTTGGTGGTCATAGGCAGGGGTCTGATGAATGTGCCTCCGGGCATAGAGATAGATGGAACAGAAGATATTTAGCATATAGGGCCTGTGCAAGTCGGTGGCCATGCTTGTGAACGATAGTGATTTAAATTCTTTTGTCGGATATAGAATTATTGTGACGGAGTTCAGGGCAAATTGAATAATCAGTAATTAGCGATTAGTATTGTATTTACGCTGTTTCTTGAGATTCTGTCCGCAAGAAAGGTGAAGCGCTTGCTTAAAACGAAGATACTTGTAACGTACGGGCCTGCGATAAGCAGGAAGACCGTGCTTAGGGAGGTGCTGAAGCACGCCGACACTGTTAGGATAAACTTCTCGCACATGAACGAGGAGTACTGGCTCGACGCCATGAAGTCCGTGAAGGCCTGCGCTGCCTCTCTTGGTAAGGAGGTCGCGCTGCTCGCGGACCTGCCCGGTCCGAAGATAAGGATAGCCAAGCTCGACTCGCCGATTGAGGTCAAGAGGGGCGAGACCGTGAAGTTCTCATCTGAGCCGAGGAAGGGCTGCGTAGAGGTTATGTACAGGGCCCTGGCAAGCGAGTCCAAGAAGGGCATGATAATCGACATAGGGGACGGCAACGCGCAGTTCAAGGTGGTAGAGGTCAAGGAGAAGGAGGTAGTCTGCCGTGCACTCAACAACGGTGTGGTGTCGAGCAGGAAGGGCGTGAGCATCATGGGAGCCACGCTCAACCTTGATGTCCCTACCAAGAGGGACCTTGAGCTCGCAAGGTTCGCCAAGTCCAACGGCTTCGATTTCGTGGCCGTATCATACGTCAGGTCCGCTGAAGAGATAATAAAGGTGAGGGAGATGGCGGGCGACCTCGCCGTGATAGCGAAGATAGAGACCACAGACGCTCTCCGCAACCTGGATGGCATAGTCAGATACTCTGACGGGATAATGGTCGCGAGAGGCGACCTCTCCATGCAGGTACGGCTTGAGCACCTGCCCGAGGCGCAGAGGAGGATAGTAAATGCAAGCAGGCTGCAGGGCAAGCCCGTAATAGTGGCGACCCAGCTGCTAACTAGCATGCTTCAGAACCCGACCCCAACTAGGGCGGAGGCGAACGACATTGCCAACGCGATAATGCAGGGCGCGGACTGCCTGATGCTCAGCGACGAGACGATAATAGGCAAGTACCCTGTCGCTGCTGTGAGGTTCCTTGCAAAGTCCGCGGCTGTAGCGGAGCGGTTCGCAGTGCACGACAACCATATACATCCTAAGATATCCTCTGTAAGCAAGGCGATTGCGTTCGCTGCTGCCGACCTAGCCGATGAGTACAAGACGGACTGCATATTCGTGCCGACCCGAAGGGGCGCTACGGCCAAGACGATCTCGGCGCTGAGACCGCACACTCAGATAATCGCGCTTGTCTCAGACAAGAGGGTCGAGAGATCGCTGGGGATATACTACGGCATAAGGGCGCACGAGATAAAGCACTACAGCACGATGGACCAGATGTGGGCCAACGTGAACTCCGTGGCGAAAAAATTGATGATGAAGAACTACCTCGTGGTCTCAGGCTCACCGAACCTGTCTGGAAACACAGATACTCTGAAGTATGTGGAACGCTGAGGTTAATTTTAGGTTATCTATCAGGCTAGAGATCTTAACGGATAGGCTGGATCAGGTTGACGCGGTTGCCCTCTGTGTCAAAGAAGGACAGGA
>JAGWFU010000108.1 GCA_028867845.1 Microcaldota archaeon
TCTGCCCCAGCTTGGTGTACTTGTGGACTATGTCGTGGTTGGTGACTATGCCTACCAGCTTCCTGCCCTCCACTACCGCCAGGCGGTTCACCTTGTTGTCCCTCATAGCCGCCCTTGCCTGGGCTATGTTCGAGGAGGGAGCGATAGCGAGAACAGGGGTGGTCATCGCCTCCCCCACGCGTATCTCCTTGAGCGCGTCGACTGAGAGCAGTATCTTCATCAGAGTGTTCCTGTTGAGCACTCCGATGATCTTCCCGCCCTCTGAGAACGGAAGAGCCTTCACTCCGGTCCTGTAGAAGTAATAGATGAGGTTGTCGAGCGAGGTGCTGTTCGTGACCTTGGGGGCGTTCACCGAGAACCTGTCCGCGCTCTGGCCCTTGGACATCGTCATGCTCGGCTTGGCCCTGTATATGGTCCTTGCATCAACCACTCCGTAGTACTCCTTGCCCTTGTTGAGTATGACCGATGGCTCCTTAGCCAGCACCGGGATTATCCTTGTTATAGGCGTCTTGTAGTCGAATGTCTGCACCGAGGTGACGAGTTCATTTGGTATTTTCTTAAGGCTGAGCATGAAATTTACCCCAGCATAATAAACAAATGATAAATATAAATACTGCGGGTCACAAATCCACTATGCGCCAGGATGGCAGATCGGCCATGCGACCGCCTGCAGAGCGGTAAAGGGGGGTTCAATTCCCTCTCCTGGCTTCATACGTCAACGACTACGCTGACAGAGTAGCCTTTTCCAGTATTTTTCATCGCGAGGTCGTATCGCGATATCCCCTTTATGTCGAAGCGGCCGTGCTTCTGCACCTGGTCCTTGCAGAGGATGCCGGCCTCAAGCCAGAACTTTCCCTTCTTCTTAGTTATCTTCAATCCCTTCACGCCGAACGGGAAGACAGCTGTAGCGTCAGCGGCTGAGAGCGCGTCTTGGAGGGAGTACCACAGTAGATCCTCCATGCTCTTTGCACTCTCCTTTATCAGCATGGGCTTGGCCACAGATTTCTGTGCCTTCACCTTACTGACGTCGGACATCGTTGCGAACAGTCCCATGAAAGCGTTGGTGAATGCCTTCTCGACCGTCGCGCCGGTGGCTATGTACTCCACGTCTGCAGTGTGGTCCACGTACCTGTAGCCTTTTGGCATATTCACATCCTTTCGTCCAGCTCGAAGAGTTTGAGCCCTATCTCGTCGCTGTGCTTCTTTGTCTTGGCGCTCTCGAGGTCCTTGAGCACGAGCTCCACTGTGGCCGACACTACAGTCTCGACCAGGTGGCCGCCGAATGCCCTCATCTCATCGTCAGAGACAGTGATGTGGCTGTGCGGAAGCGGGCTGCCCTCGAACATCCCCACGGTGCCGATTAGGCTGGTTATCTCGTATATACCCTGCATCGGCTTCTCCTTGTAGGCCCTGTTGTCCACTCTGTAGTGGGCGAGTATAGGATTCTCTATCGAGCCGAGCCCGAAGAAGTAGGCGTTGCTCACCTTGTTGGACTCGCAGAACCTCTTGACTGAGGCGTTGACCGTCTCCCCTTTTTCCAGCCGTACCAGGAATGTCTTGTTGTTGAGCCTTGAGTAGTGCATGCCTGTCCCTCCCTTCAGTAATAGATGATACCAGCACTATTTTATACTTTGGTTCCACAACCCTTGTGCTGATGATAATTAGTCCGATGAGGAGAAGAGTAACTACTGAAACGTGATGACGACCATATCGACTGAGGACTTTTAACTCTGGTATGTTGATGAATTCTAAGCGAGCGAAGATACTGGGCATGGCGGTAGTTATGCTCGCCTTCCTTGTGGGGACTTTCAACTCAATATGGATAACCAACCCCAGCGTCATAGACACCGACCCGAGCACCTACATAATCGTGGTGATGCTCATGTCGTTCGTCTTCCTCCTATTCGGGCTCAAGGAGAAGCTCGAGCTGAGCAGGGACTGGAAGAACCTGGGATATGCGGCGGTTGTGTTCGCTGC
>JAGWFU010000016.1 GCA_028867845.1 Microcaldota archaeon
GACCAGCTCGACGAACTCGAGCTCTGTGAGCAGGTCGTTCAGCTACAACATACCGTCCAACCAGGCATTCAGCCTCACCTTCGAGACCACGGGCAACGCCAACTACACTGAGGTGGATCCCAACGTCATAATCATACCCACCAACATAGTGTTCTACATCCCCATAACCTTCACCAATCCGGTAGCGACTGCCACTGCCGCGCCGTTCGTCACGAACGTGATAATAGACAGCGCCGCCAACGCGATAAACGAGACCACCGCGGTCAACAACATAGAGTTCTTCGACGGCACCGGGAACATAGTGCAGTCCTGGCTGGAGGGCAACATACTCAACGAGAACCAGAACGCGCTGCTGAACAGCGTGGCGCAGAACGAGTACTGGGTCAAGCTTCCGCTGGGCATACCCGCGAGCGGAAACTCCAACGTCTTCATCGGCTTCGCGGGCAACTTCCCGAGCGCGGCCAATGACCTCTGGGACTGCGTCAACACCGGAGGCGCGCCCCAGCTCACCGCCATCGTGCCGGGCTACGGCAGGTGCGACAACGGCGCGCAGGTGTTCACCTTCTACTCCAACTTCGTCGGGACCACTCTGCCTTCCGGATGGAGCCGCGGTGCAGGAGCGGCGGGAAACATAGTCCTCTCCAACGGGCTGCAGTTCCAGAGCAAGTATGCAGCCATAAACAGCCTGCCCGTGGCGATCAACCAGATAACTGAGGCCAAGGTCTGGGACGAGACCGGAGCCACAGCGACCAACACCGCCGGCATGGTGGTCGGGGGCAGCACATCCAACGCTCCGGTCACCGCAGCCAACTGGGTTCACGTAGGCAATGCCGCAGGGAACCTGTTCAACGGCATCTACCTCTCTCTCACCACTGGCCACAACGCGATAGCAGCGAACGGTCTGGCCGCGCCTATAGCCACCAACGACTTCATGACGATGTTCAACGGCAACATAGTCATCGGCGAGACCGCCCAGCCGAACAACGCGGTGTTCTACATCAACGGCATAGTGCAGAATACCATAAGGACCGCGCAGAATGTGCCGCTCTCTACAGTCACATATCCGATATCATTTGGGTCCGCATCCGCCTCGACCACCAGCTTCTACGTCAACTGGACCCGGCAGAGACCCTATCCTCCCAGCGGTGCCATGCCCACAGTTACGTTCGGCACGCCCAAGAACGCGCTGGTGACCACGTTCACCGAAGCGGGCCTCGCCACGGGGACCACATGGAACGTGGTGTTCGGCGGCAACAAGCTGGCCACCAAGGCGGCGGGCAGCTTGGTCTTCACAACCAACCAGGCAGGCGGCGGCACAGGCGGGACCAACTTCTTCATAACAAACGTGGTGAACTCCATAACCTTCCTGCTCTACCAGCCGAACCCGCAGAGCGGCCAGGTGTACTCCGGGAACACTGAGGCGATAACATTCAACGGATGCGAGCTAGTGCTCACCAACACTGTGGTGAACTTCCTCACCGTCTCGCCTGGGGCCAACGCGTTCACTGCCAACCTGGTCACGGACACCAACAACGGGCCCACTGTGGCCAACATACTCCTCGACGGCACCAACTGGGCGTTCGGCGCCACCAACTACTTCGTGGCCAACACCGTATGGGACTTTTCCTCCAACCCCGCGGGGCTGTCCGGCAACACCCTTGGCCTCGCGCCGGGCAACCTGGTGGACACGCTCAACCAGATAGCCTCGGGAACGGCGGAGAGCATATACTTCGGCACCCAGGTCCCCGCACTGACGGCACCCGACACCTACTCACAGACGATAACCATAGAGAACAAGTGCTGAGGCTAGCCGACCCCGGCCAGCTTGCACGCGCCCTAAGTTAGCCTTATAAAGTTTCACTTACAAGTCCTCACGGCGACGGTTGCTTATTTGAATGGCTTGATGCCCAGTATCGCAGTCTTGGCAATCGCGGCAGCGCTTGCTGTCGGGATCATGCTGCCCGACCTAGCCTTCGCTTTCAACAACCCATCCTTCAACACTGTCACCGCGACCCTCACCATACCGAGCGTCTGCACTGTCACTGTATCCAACACCGCCATCAACTTCGGTTCCGTCTCCCCGACCTCCAACGCCCCCACGGCCAACGCTGTTACTGACACCAACGCAGGAGGCGTGCCCGCCAACATACTCCTTGACGGAACCAACTGGGTGTACCTCTCCAACAGCTTCTTCGTCTCCAACACCGAGTGGGACTTCTCATCCAATCCGGGCCTCTCGGGCAACACGCTCGGCATAGCTCCGGGCAACCTGGTCGACACGTACAATGTCATAGGATCGACCCAGAAGGTGACGCTGTTCTTCGGCATATTCGTACCGCCCCAGCAGGCGGTCGGGACCTACACACAGACAGTGACCGTGGAGAACAAGTGCTGAACACCTTCCAAAAACATACGTCGAAGGACCGTGGAATCCGCACAGGCATGTTTATAAAGCTTGCCCTGCAAATAATTATGGCACGACCAGGTAGTGATAATGCACAGTCTAAAATTGAATGTCGTAATAATCACAGCGGCAATATGCATATTGGCAGGGCTGCTGATACCCAGCCTTACGGGTTTGGCTTTCGCTTTGAGCACCAACAGCGTAACAGCGTCGGTCACTGTACCGAACAACTGCATAACCGCTCTGTCCAACACTGCGATTGCATTCGGTACCATAATCCCTCCTGGCAACGCGCCGACCACCAACCTGGTGACTGACACTAACGACGGCAACATAGAGGCGAACATACTGCTCGACGGCACCAACTGGGTCTACCTGGGCAACAGCTTCTTCGCGGGCAACACCTTCTGGGACTTCTCTTCGCACTCCGCTGGCGTATCATACACATATAACACGCTCGGCCTCGCGACCGGCAACCTGATAAACACGTTCAACCAGATAGCGAACAGCGCAAGCGTTAACCTTTACTTCGGCGTCTCGGTCAACAACGGGATAACACAGTCCGCAGGCGCGTATACGCAGACCATAACAATAGAGAACGGATGCTGAGATGGCGACCATAAAACAGAATATTATAATACTGACGATTGCGATAGCGCTTGTATTGGGGATAGCGCTTCCTAGCATATCCTTTGCATCGTTCAGCTTTCCCTACTCCAACACAGTAGCGGCTTCGCTGACCGTGCCAAATGTATGCGTCGACGTTCTCTCCAACACCGTCATAGCATTCGGTTCTGTCGCGCCCACAGCAAACGCGCCCATAACCAATGCAGTGGTGGACACCAACGACGGCAACATAGCGGCCAACATACTGCTCGACGGCACCAACTGGATAGCAAGCGCAACCGTCAACTACTTCGTGACCAACACAGTATGGGACTTCTCTGCTCACGCATCGGGCATATCATACACCTCTGCCAACAGCCTCGGCCTAGCCCCGGGGAACCTGGTGAACACATTCAACGTGATAGGGGTGAGCGCGCAGGTGCCGCTCTACTTCGGAACCACCGTACCCGCACTGGCTGCCCCTGCAACTTACTCCCAGACGGTAACGATAGAGAACCTGTGCTGATGGGTGCGCAGTAAAACCGTCTCAAAAAACGCAACCTTAATAGCATTTGCCACAGATGTATGCGCATGAACCCGGCATCCAAAAACATAGCCCTGATAGCACTCGCTGCTCTTATAGCATCGGCGTTCTGGGCCGGCTCCGCAGGCGCGCAGCTCGGAGAGATCGCAGGCCCGCTCAACTTCACGATAGGGCTCGGAGGCACTGCAACTCTCAACATGACGATATTCAACTCTGGCACTGCGCCTCTGCCATACAAGGTCATACCTCCCTTCTTCCACACGGCAACGGCCAACACAACCAAGCCCACCACGGTCATAAGCCCTCTGAGCGGCACGCTGGCGCCTAGGCAGTCCCAGGCGATATCAGTCACGGTGACCATACCATCGGCCAACAACAAGCCCGGCTACGTCTGGAGCGGGATACTACAGGTGCTCGAGGTGCCGAACAACACTCAGCAGGGAGTGGCTATCGTGGAGGGCGGAGTGGCGAAGGGGATCAACGTGAACGCAGCAGTGCCCACATTCAACTATCTTGAGATCGTCATACCTGCAGTCATAATCATAATAATAGCAGCCGTTGCCTTCATGTGGAAGACAGGAAGGCTGCAGCGCGCGCCAGCAAGGAAGGCAGCGCCTGTCTCAGCAAGGGGCAGGAAGGCGCCCGCAAGGAGGAAGGCCGGCAGCCGCGCAAGGAAGGCCCCATCTAAGAAGAGGCGCACCACGAAGCGTGCGTCCTCCTCTAGGGCAAGGAGAAGGAGACGCTGATTATGGCTAACCAGGGTGCAGGCGCGGGTTGCGAGTGCGGCGGCGCATGCATCTGCGGATGCGTGGGTGGCTGCGTATGCAAGAGCGGCTGCGACTGCGGATGCAGCTGCGGGGAGAGGCGGGAGCTTAACACCAACACCGACGAGGCTGAGTGAGTGGCTGCAAGTAAGATAAGGTGCGCGCACATCCTTGTGCAAAAGGAATCCGTGGCAAAGGAAGTTCTGGATAAACTAAACAAGGGAGAGAGCTTCGCCAGGCTTGCGGAGCAGTACTCAATCGACGGCACAAGGAAGAGGGGCGGAGACCTGGGCTTCTTCGGCCACGGCCAGATGGTACGCGAGTTCGAGGCAGCGGCTTTCGCTTTGGAAAAGGGGAAGGTATCTGGGGTAATCAAGACGCAGTTCGGCTATCACATAATCAAAAGGCTGGAATAAGGGTCAATCTCATGGGAAAGATAGTCGTATTCAACTTGGTGACTATCGACGGTTTCTTTGCGGGGCCCAATGGGGAGATAGACTGGCACAACTATGACGACGAGATGGGCAGGCATTCCATAACGCAGCTGAAATCATTGAGCGTGCTCATCTTCGGCCGCACGACCTACGAGATGATGGCAAGCTACTGGCCTACTCCGGAGGGGATCAAGGGCGAGCCGGTCGTGGCGGAGATAATGAACAACATCCCAAAAATGGTCTTTTCAAAAACATTGAAACAGGTGGAGGACGGAACCCTTTGGAAAAATGTTAAGGTCTTTCACGAAATAAAGCCGGAGGATATACTCAAGATCAAAGAACAAGAAGGTGGCGACATCGCCATATTCGGCAGCGGCACCATAGTGCAGCAGTTTACCAACCTGGGCCTTATCGACGAATATCGGCTGGTCGTCAACCCAATCATCCTGGGAAAGGGAAAACCATTGTTCAAGGACATCGATGCCAGGCTGAACCTTAAGCTTCTCGAGACCAAGGTGTTCAAAAACGGGAATGTTCTGCTCCGTTACGGACGAGCATCAAACTAGCTTCTAAAGGCTCAGACGCCGCTGTTCTCCTCTTCCTCACTCTCGTATATCTCGAGTATCTGTCCCTGCCCCAGCCCGCTCGGGAAGACCTCGAACTCCACCCTGACGAAGGGGTCGTCGGATCCCACTATCTTCGCGGGCCAGATCTTGTCGCTCTTGTCCACGTACCTCGCCTTCCTGCCTATGAGGGTCGCAGGGTCTATGCTCCCAGATGGCGTTGCGAGCACGTTGCCCGGCTCCATCGAGGTTATTATCGCGCTTATCATGATATCAACTATTACAATTCTCTCGGAAGGGGCTAAAACGCTTTCTGTTCGTCAGGAGCCAAACGATACACACAAGCCTTTTAAGCGTTTCCAAATAAACCTCAATCGGTGGACCGGTGGCGACCGAACGGGGAGAGCTGGTAATAGGGATAGGTTTCAGGGCAGGAGAGGCGCATACCTGGCAGGTTGCGCTAAAGGAGGACTTCCTGAGAAGGGGATACGGCGTAGAGGTTACCAAGCTCCAGAATGCCGATTACAGGCCGGACCTCTCGGCCTCTGTAGCTATGCTCTCCGATAAGATAAGGCACCCTGAGAATACCGTGCTTGTGGCACACAGCGCCAGCGTCTCCGTAGGCCTGGAATTCGCAGAGCGCCTCCCCGATGGGATAAAGCTTAGGGGACTTGTCGCTGTTTCAGGCTTCACCAAGGAGGAAAAGGATTTCCACTTCCTGAGTTACTATTACGGCAACTACCTGCTCGGAGGTTTCCTGAAGGAGAACCGCGACTGGGGCAAGATAAGGGAGAGCTTCAACGGTAACATCACGGTCATCCATTCGAATGACGATATCTGGGTCAATCCGGAGCAGAGCAGATGGCTGGCGAAGAACCTTAACGCTGTCACTAGATGGAAGGACAACATTGGCCACGCCGACCGCCTTGAGGGGGTGCGCGCGATCCCCGAGGTCCACGAGGCTGTGGAGAACTACTTCAGCTTAAGGAAGGAGAGGCCTGCAAAGATGACGGTACTTACAAAGTAGCACTATCTGCCGTCGTGTGCGACACCCTTTTAAACCTTGCCCCAGCGTCTGCGCAAGGCATATATATCTCCCCGAGCTTAGTCCTAGCAAGTGATTATGTTGATGGATAGCACCACTAAGACGGAGACTAAGGAGCAGCCTTCACGAAAGAAATATGTAGCGAAATGCGGCAATCTGCTGAGGGAGTCGCTGCCTAACATCGGCGATTACGGAGTAGAGGGCTTCTCGAAGACCATGGCTGCGCTGAAGAAGCCGCAGTCGCTTGTCCTCTACATTAATGCTGTGAAGGGACTGAAGTCCGATATGGGGACCCCGAAGGCTCTTGGATTCACCAAGAAGCAGTACTACACCAACCTCAAGGAGCTGGTCGACCTTGGCCTTATTACCAGAGAGGACAACATCACCTACGTTCATACTGTCAAGGGCAAGATTCTGCTGCCCAGCGTCCTAAGCATGCTCCGAGTAGCCAACGAGGGCTGCGAGCTGGCCGTGATAGAGGAGATAAAGGGCGCTGAGTGCTTCGGCAACGACGCTATGAAGGCTATAGACTTCATAAGGAAGTTCTCCACCATGAAGAGCTGACCTGATACAAGGATGCGCAGATGACCGGCAACACGACCATTGCGTCAGAGAGGTTCAACGGCACCACTCTCCTCAGGAAGGGGGATTCAGAAGCAAAGGTAAGCATATCAAAGCGGTGCGTAGCGGAGATGCTGCAGGACATGGACAGGCCATACGAGACATCCGCATTCCTCTCTGGTAAACTCGACGGAGGGCGTGTGCTCTTCGACCGCTACGATCCCATACTCGACGCGATAAAGCTCACCGGGATGATATTCCACGACACCAAGAAGCTGCATAGTCAGATGGAAGGAATAAGACGCAGGCGTGACGAGGCCATAATGCATGTGCACCTGCACCCTTCAGGATTCTCCCGCGCCTTCGACATGTCGCGGAGGAGCGAGGCCGAGATAATGGCCCAGCCCGCGGGCCCTAGCATCAACGACGTACAGTTCTACTTCACGGAATACGCGATAAGGGCGAGCGTGCTCGGCTTCAGCGGCGTGTACGGGGCTGTGCTCACCAGGTACAGCGGCTTCAACTCCGGGTCGCTGCGTGACACTAAGTACGCAAAACTGGAGGCCTACGATATACTGAACGCCTTCAGCACGCCCACACCAAAGATGGAGATAACGTCGATTCCATACTCCATACACGATGACGGCACCAAGCCATCAGCGGCGAGGACCTGTGCAAACCTGATAAGGAGGGCTATCGACGACATACAGGTCAATGCCATAGGATACCTTTTCCTCGGCAAGGGAGCCGGGAATGTATCAGATGAGATGTGGCTGGGTTAGGCGGTTTCATGAAGACGCTCATAATAAACTACAAATCCGACACGCGCGCATTCGACAACGGGATGAGGATAGCCGAGCTCTGCGGAAGGATTCCAAGAGACAGGGTCAACATAATGCTCGCGCCACCTGCCACTATGCTTAGGCAGGTCGCGAGGGTTGCCAAGGCCGTTGCACAGCACACGGATTCTCCCGCTACAGGCGGCCAGACAGGTAAGATTACAGTCGAGGAGGTGAGCATGAGCGGCGCATCCGGCTCCATACTCAACCACTCCGAGAACCGCATGACGCTCAACGGAATAGCCTCCACAGTGGAAACTCTGAGGAAGAACGGGCTGATCTCCATAGTCTGCGCCGACAACCTGGTCGCGGCCAAGCAGGTTGGCAAGAGATGCATGCCGGACTACATGGCACTCGAGCCCTCCGACCTGATAGGCGGCAGCGTCTCCGTCTCGATTGCAAGAAGGCAGGAGGTCAGGGAGTTCGTGGCCATTGCAAGGGAAGCGGGATCCGTGCCTCTGGTGGGCGCGGGGATAAGGACCGAGAACGACGTCATGAGGGCCAACGAGCTGGGCGCCGAGGGAATACTCGTCTCCTCTGCGGTCATGCATGCCGACAACTTCAGGGCAGCGATAACCGGGCTGACCAAGGCGCTCGTCAAGAAGATAGCTTTTTAACCGCTCTGCAGGGCTCTGCCAAGGTTTATATATTGCCTGCGCCGCTACTGATATGACAAAGGGAGCATATGTCGACAAGAGAAAAGGACGCTTATACAAGGGGCAAGGAGTCGGATAAGAAGTTCCCAACTACAGTGCCAAAGCGAGAGGATCGAGAGACTGACAGGACCAAGGTCTACGACATCGTTGTAGTATTCGGCGACACCAATCTGGATCTTAGCAGGGAGAGGGCGCGCAAGGCGTGCGATCATAAGGCCAACATCTACCTGCTCGTGGGAACACAGAGGGAGCAGGATGCAATGCGCGGCGAGATGAAAGAGCGCAAGAAATACGTGCCCGGCATCGTTGCGGGTTCGCCTCCGTCGTCTGATACAAAGCAGAACGTCGCCACCTTGAAGACGATTGCGGCTCCATTCCTCAACCTCAAGGACACGATGGAGGCCAATTCCGACAAGGCCTCCGCCGAGGTCATGTTCCAGATACTGGTCGTATCACACGAGAGCCACGCGGACAGGCTCAGGACCAGATACTTAAACGGCATGGCCGGCGTGATAGTGGATTATGACGAGATTCAGGATGATGCGAGAAGGAAGATAGAGCACGGGATACTCAAGCATACCAGGGACAGGACTCTCAACAGCAACTTGGTCGACTGGATAGCGAAGAGGGTAGCTAATACAAGGGAGAGCGTAAAATCCAAGGTAGAGCACTGAAGATAAGAGAGGTATGTTGGATGGCGCAGAGAGAGGTTCCTATAGTGACCCAGGAGAAGAAGGAGATACTGTACACGCTGCTCGAGGTCAACGGCTTCCTCTCCGGCAGGGAGATACGCGACTTCATGGGCCGCAGGCAGAGCACGATATTCCGTGAGATGCTACGCGAGGTGGGCCTGAGGGAGCACATAGTCAGCACCGGCCACGGCGTCAAGACCAACTGCGGCCGCAAGTACTCGTCGTGGGACCTCTTCGGCCGCTACGTCTACGATCCCTACTTCGTCGGCGACTTCGACGCCTTCAAGGACTACGGGACCAAGAAGTACTCCGTGCTGTTCGCCACTGCTAACCCCTTCGCGGACAGAGACCTTATCAGGGCATACACAAGGTTCATGAGGAAGAACCTGTTGGACGCACCGAGGCCCACGCTAGGGCTCAGGGAGTACGCGTAGTTCTAGCGGATTGCGGAGAAAACATAAGTACCTTTGCACTGCAGATATTATCGCGATAACTTGTCCGATGCACGAAAGAACCGCGTGAATGACGACGATAGGGCTTATTCTGCATTGTTCGGCCCCGAATCAAAATTTGTGAAGAGAGTTGACAGTCTCGTCCTCGAAATGAACAGTGATCCCAAGCTTGCCGAGGGGATGAGACACCTGGACGGCGAGGCCCAGAAGCAGGGGATATCCCTCTACGAGATGATCTACAGGGTCGCGCTCAAGTATGCTGCAGATGATAAGGCAAGGGAGTGGCTGAGGGATAAAGGCGACTGAGTAATGCATAGGGGAGATTTTCTAATGGTACAGAGACAAGCCCATATTGAAATCCAGAAGAGGAAGGAGATGATATACACTCTACTGGAGCTCAACGGCTTCGTCTCCAACCACATGATAAACAGGCTTCTCGGGCCTGATATACATCCACACAACTTCAAGAGCATATTGCGCTCTGAGGGCATAAGGGATTTCAAGGTGAGATCCAACTACGGCGCCATGAAGCGCAGCTACCCCTCTAGGCGAATATTCGGCCGAGACGTCGTGGACATCTACTT
>JAGWFU010000017.1 GCA_028867845.1 Microcaldota archaeon
ATACGGCACGTTCGTGCTACGTGGCAGACCTGTTTCCAACGACATAATGTCAGGCTTCTTCGGGATAAACGCCAACCTGTTCAAGAATGTGATAAGGAAGAACAAGGAGTCGTTCGTGCCTACGGGGTACAAGGTGCTGCTAGACACGCTGAGGCTGGTGGGCAGGAACGTCAGGGTGGGCGAGGTCTACTACTCCACTTTCAGGGAGAGGGAGTACGGCCAGTCCAAACTCAAGATGAAGCACATGGCCAACGCGCTAACGTCCACTTTCAGGTAGATTGATGCCCAACACAGAGAACGATGAGGTAAAGAGAATAGGGGCCAGGACCGCCTCTGTCGCGACCTCGGTGCTCATAGGGAGAACCTTAGCACTCATAGTCAGCGGAATAACTTTCATAATCGTGGCCAGGCTGCTTGGCCCTAGCACGTACGGAGTATACATTCTCGCAATCGCAATAGCGGGCTTCTTCGGCTCAGTGGGGGATTTCGGCATAGGCACAGCATTCAACAAGTTCATCTCCGAGTATCTTACGAAGAAGGAAGGGAGTAAGATAGCTGACGTGCTCTACAACGGCATCGTCATGGCGCTGCTCGTGGGCATACTGCTTACTCTTGTCACCATAGCCCTGAGCGGCATACTAGCCCAGAGGGTGCTCCACAACATCGCGGACACATACGTGCTCTACGTGGCATCTTTCACAATACTCACCGGCATACTCTACGCCATCTCGTACAACGCGCTGGTGGGGTTCAGCAAGGGCAGGCACATAGCATACGTAACCATAGTGCAGACTGTTGTGCAGTCGCTGTCAAGCATAGCGCTGGTACTGGGCGGATTCGGGGTCGTATCCCCGATAGCCGGAGTCATCGCGGGATTCGTAGTAGGTTCGGCATGCGCACTTTACCTCATCTACTCAAAGAACGGCGTGGGCATGGGCAGGCTCTCCATAGCGAAGATGAGGGAGCTGCTCAGCTTCTCGCTCCCTATGGCGATATCCAATGTGCTCAACTTCCTTGCGATCAACTTAACTATCATCATCCTTGGTCTCTTCGCTGCCGTGGCAATAGTCGGCAACTTCGGGGTTGCGATGAGGACCTCAACTATACTGAACCTGGTGATAGACTCAATCGGCGTGTCGATGCTGCCGCTCTTCTCCTCGACCATATCCAGCAAGAAGATCAGCAGCGGCATAACGAAGATATTCAACTACTCGATATACGTGGCCTTCCTAATCGCCTCGCCCGCAATGTTCTCGCTTGCAATACTCTCAAAGCAATTCACCTACACGGTCTTCAGCGGCACCTACTCCTACGCGCCGATGTACATATCGGTGATGGCGATAGGAATCCTGCTAGCGATAATAGGCGCATACACATCCACACTCCTCATAAGCGCAAGCAAGGTAAGGAAGGTGCTCAAGTATAACGCGATGGTCGCGATAATACAGTTCGCATCTATAGCGTTGCTGATACCCACGCTCAAGGGAATCGGAGCCGTGATACTTCTCTTCATCGTAACGCCGCTGTCCACGTCCATAATATTCTCATACGGCGCAAAGGTCAATCTTGGTATATCACAGAAGATGGGTAGGATATACAGGACGTTGGTGTCGGGAGGGATAAGCTCGCTCTTCCTGCTGCCGCTCATCGTGCTGATGGGCACCCATTACATACCGCTTCTTGTCTTCGGCGCGATAGAGCAGCTGGTGTTGTACCCTGCTATACTGGCCAAGCTCAGCGGGATAAAGGCAGGTGACCTGAAGATACTCAAGGACTTCACAGCAGGAATACCGCTCCTCAACACAGCGGTTTCCGCAATGGTAAGATACACATCGATATTCATCTGAGAGGGCGTCGGTTATTTAAACTCTTAAGCTGATAATCTATCAAAGAATTGGTGCTAGCATGGATGCTTCAATAAAGCCGCTTAACACGATGAGTGACGAAGAGTTACTAAAGATAAAGATGGTGGTATTTGACGTCGACGGTGTCATAATACCTAAGGGCACAAAGCTGAAGGAGAACGAGGACGGCACAATGTTCCACATGGAAACCCACAAGCTATCTCCTGAGTTCGTTAGCAACTTAATCAAGCTTAAGAAGTATGTGAAGATATCATTCTCATCGGGCAGGAACCTTCTTTACTTGCGCACGCTGACAAAGGACATCTACGACAAGAGTGTAATCCTCCAAGCCGAAAACTGCGCAATGATATTCATAAACGGTGAGATAATGCAGCCCGAATTCCCTGCCAACTACTTCGAGGCTACAAATAGGCTGAGGAATCTTGTGATCAAGAATGCGACTGCACTGAAGCTTAGGGGGTTCGAGCCCAAGATCTTCAACATGGCCGTCCATATGGAGTCGGAGAACGAGCTCATCTACGATCTCGTCAAGCAGGCCGATCCTGATGGCGTAATCTACTGTATCTGGACGGGTGAGGCATACGACGTCGGCCTCAAGGGCATTTCAAAGGGCTCAGGTCTTGATCTGCTTGCCAAGAGGCTCGGCCTCTCAAGGGATGAGATAATAACTACAGGCAACGCTTTAAACGACAAGGAGATGCTAGAATACGGGGTCGGCGTGACTGTCGAGCCAAATGTTGTGCGCGGCAAGTACATGACAAGCGGGAACGGATTGGGTGGCCACGAACTTGCTAATTTCCTAGTCGACAAGCTCGAGTCGTTGAAGGGCTAAATCAGAATTACTCTCCGAGCCTCCTGAACAGGAACTTGAAGTCGGTGAGCAGCAGCTTCACGCCGTCTAGCGTCTTCACCTGCTTCGAGGTGCCTATCCTCTTGTAGTAGCTTATTGGTACCTCCACTACCTTGTAGCCCCCCTTCCTTGCCATCACGTTCATCTCGGTCTCTATCCCGAAGAACTCCTCCTGCAAGCCCAGCCTGTTGAACACCTCGGTCCTTATCGCCCTAAGCCCGCTCTGCGAGTCTGAGAGCCTCAGCCCGTAGAGCAGATTGGCTGTCTGCGTTATCACCTTGTTGCCCACCTCAATGAATGTGGGCATCGCCTCCCTGTCTAGATGGTGCAGCCTGTTGCCTACCGCAAGGTCAGCTCCGTTCCTTACTAGGTCTATTACCTTCTTGAGGTCCTTGGCGTCGTAAGTCGCGTCCCCGTCTATAAGGCAGAGTATCTCTGTCCTGACCTTCTTTGCTGCCTGCATGCAGGCGACTCCCTTGCCGTTGCCCCTCTGCTTCATCAGCGTCATGTTCTTGTCCGCGAAGCCAACGTTCTGCCTGTCCGAGTCGTCCTTGAATATCACAATGACCTTGCAGCCCTTCAGCTCCTTGAGCACCTCCCTTGCTACCTTGCCCACCGCCGGCTCGTCCTTTATCGGGATTATAACTGTGGTGTCGGAATAGTCCATCAAACATACCTTAAGCTGGTGAATGATTATTAAGCCTCGCAATATCCATTGAAATATGCAAGCCTTATCACGAGGTTAAGGAAACGAGGGCATTTATAGCCATCGATGGCTCACTTCTTCACCGCCCTCTCGAACTGCTCGAGGGTTGTCGTGTTCTTCAGCTCTCCGGGCCTGTATATCCTGTCCTCGAGAAGGAGGTCGAAGTCGCTGCCCAGCATCGAGTCCATGGAAACGTGCCTCACGTTCGGTCCGAACAGGTCTATCTCCACCAGCTTCAGCTTCCTTGCCCTTACGAAGTCCATTATCTCGTGCAGAGGCGCATCCTGTCCGTTCTGGAATCCTATAAGCCTGACCTCTATGTTAGCGGGCGCCCTCGACATCCTCCTGAGGAAGCCGTCTACGGCCCTCCTTGCGCTGTCGTCCAACCTGTAGAACCTGCAGACCCCCAGCTCCCTGCTATCGACGTTGTAGAGGCTGATTATGGCGTCGTAAGTTAGGTTTATCACAGCCAGGTACCTCTCCTTCCTGGGATGGTAAGCTATGTCCTCGAACGAGCCCAGCTCCACGTACCCGCCGTTCCTGTCCGCGTCCATGGCGCTCCTGGACATGTTCGGCCGCGGCTTGGATCCCCTATAGTAAAGCTCCCCGTTTACCGCCGCGTCCCTGGCATCCATTTCGAGCGTTTCCTCAAAGCTCACCCTCTCACCACAACGAATTTAAATATGCTTACCCATAACTCTATCAGCAGATATTTAGCTTTAGCTTATTGTTTAAGCTCTTCGTAAGCACGGGCGCCTCGCGCCCGTATATCGGTCTTGATGGATTTAGATCCTACCAAAGTGAATCGATGAAGATAGAGATACTGGAAGACAACGGCAGCAACATCAGCTTCGCGCTCAAGGATTCCACTCCGGCGTACGCAAACGCGCTGAGGAGGATAGCCACGAACCACGTGCAGTCGTTCGCGATAGACAAGGTCACGTTCTACGAGAACTCGAGCCCGATGTTCGACGAGTACATAGCCCACAGGATAGGGCTTGTGCCGATACACACGCCCCTGGACGGCTACACCGACACGGACGAGATACTTTTCACGCTAGAAGCCACTGGCCCAAAGACCGTATACTCCAAGGAGCTCGAGAGCTCAGACAAGGAAGTGAAGGTCGAGAACGGCAACATACCTCTTATAAAGCTCGGCGCTGAGCAGAAGATAAGGATCGACTGCAAGGCTGTGCTCGGCACGGGATTCAAGCACGCCAAGTTCCAGCCCGGCATAGTCACCTACGACCAGGCGGGCGACAAGGCGTTCAACTTTTACGTTGAGTCATTCGGCCAGATGCCACCCAAAGAAATCATTAATAAGGCACTCGCGAGAATAAAAGAGGAGATAAAGGAAGTCGAGAAGCAAGCGAAGAAGCTCTGATCGCGGGGGTGGCAGAGCATGGCCAAATGCGCAAGCCCGAGGCGCTTGTGCCTTTAGAGGCTCCGTGGGTTCAAATCCCACCTCCCGCATAAAAAAGTGAAAACATGAAACTTAACATAGAAAAGACCCAGCTCAAGGATTGGCTAGCCACGCTCTCGGAGGCATCGAAGGGGGAGAGGTACGCCAACCTCTGGAAGAGGGTGTACAGATTGTCTGCAGTGCCGGCGAGGAGGAGGCACAGCGTCAACCTCTACAAGGTGAACGAGAACACGGAGGAGGGCGCCAACGTGATAGTCCCTGGCAAGGTGCTGTCGATAGGACCCATGGACCACAAGGTCACCATATCCGCCATAGAGTTCTCAGCCCAGGCGCTCGCAGCGCTCAAGGAGGCGAACTGCAAGATAGTCCCGCTCAGGGAGATGACAAAGGCGCAGAAGGTACAGGTAATAATATGAACGCTAAACAGTCGAAGATCGAGGCCGCATCCAAGAAGGTAGTCTACGACGCAAAGGACAAGGTTCTGGGCAGGCTAGGCAGCGAGGTCGCCAAGTCCCTGCTGAAGGGCAACGAGGTCGCGATAATCAACGCCCAGGATGCCATCATAACAGGGACAAAGAAGGTGATAGTCGCAAGGTACAAGACCAGGCTCAACCTGCAGGAGAAGGAGAACCCCGACCACTCGCCTTATTGGCCGAGGAGGTCCGACATGCTTGTCAAGAGGGTGATAAGGGGCATGCTCCCATACAGGAAGAAGCCCAGCGGGAAGGCCGCTTACAGGAGGCTCAGGGTGTACATAGGCGTCCCTGAGATATACAAGAACACCAAACCAATAGAGATAATAAGCAAAAATCCCAAGAGCATATACGTCGGCTACATAACTATGGGCCACCTATCCAAGCTGCTTGGATACGACAAGGAATGATTTTCATGGCAAACGAAGTTCAGGCAACCGCAACAGAGGCCCAGGCGCCACAGCCTGCCGCAGCTGCGGCGGCACCGAAGAAGAAGGCAGCTCCTAGGAAGTCCTCAAAGAAGGGGCCGAGAGTAGTCTTCGTGAAGAGCAAGAGGAAGGCCGCGATAGCCAGGGCTTCGGTCAAGGAGGGCAACGGAAGGATCAGGATCAACAGCTTCAACATAGAGACGGTGGAGCCGAAGGAGCTCAGGAGGATAATGATGGAACCGATCAGCGTATCGAGCGGCACCAAGTCGCTGTCCGCGAAGGTGAACATAGACGTAAGCGTCAACGGCGGCGGCATAAGCGCGCAGGCCCAGGCGGTGAGGGGCGCGATAGCGAAGGGGATTGCAGCCTTCTCCGAGGGAGACGACCTCAAGAGGGAGTACATGAAGCACGACAGGTCTATGATCGTTGACGATTTCAGGCGTGTGGAGCCAAAGAAGTTCAAGGGACCGAAGGCAAGGGCAAGGTTCCAGAAGTCCTATAGATGATGGTTGATACATATGATGATTCCAGTCAGGTGCTTTAGCTGCGGTGCGGTGATCGCCGACAAGTGGGAGGACTACGACAAGAGGGTCAACAAGGACAAGGAGGCCGCAGGCAAGGTGCTCGACGAGATGGGTGTCAAGAGGTACTGCTGCAGGAGGATGTTCCTGAGCAACGTTGAGCTGATCGACGAGTTCGTCCAGTTCGGAAGGAAGTAAGAGTGATGTATTAAATAGATGATTGATGTTAATTGTAGCTACATGGGGCCGTATGCTAGCCTGGTAGGCTTCCGGCATGGGGTGCCGGCGACCCGAGATAGCTATTTTAGCTTACGGGAATTCAAATCTCGGCGGCCCCACGGTGTTTAAGATGGCAGAAGAGCAATTGTTGGCGAACCAGAACGATTACCTAGAGGCAGGAATACACATCGCCACAAAGGTAAGGAGCCCTGGGATGATAAAGTTCATCTACAAGGTGAGGGACGACGGCCTCTACCTTCTGGACCTCAAGACGATCGACACGAGGATAGGCACTGCCGCTAAGATGATAGGCAGGTATCAGCCTGATGACATAGTGGTCACGGCATCGAGGATCTACGCCATAGTCGCTGCGCAGAAGTTCGCCGAGATAATAAACGCCAAGTTCATAAAGGGCAGAGTCACGCCTGGAGTGTTCACGAACCCCAACAGGCCAGACTTCATGGAGCCGAAGCTCATAGTCATAAGCGACTCAAGGAACGAGAAGCAGGCGATAAAGGAGGCCAGCAGGATAAACATGCCCATCGTCGCGCTGAGCGACACTGACAACTCCACCAAGTTCATAGACATGATCATACCCTCCAACAACAGGGGAAGGAGGTCGCTCGCGTTCATCTACTTCCTCCTAGCAAGGGAGGTGCTCAAGGCAAGGGGCGCGATAGCCACGAACGAGGAGTTCAAGTACTCCATCTCCGACTTCGAGGCAAAGGTCGACGTCACGAAGCAGCAGGCAAGGCCCGAGGGCAGGGAGGGCATGACAGCGCACCAGTACCAGCGCTGATTCTTTCTACTCTTCGTATGGCAATTAGTTGTGCACGAGCCTGGGCTATGTCTGCTATCTGGATGCGTTGCCCAGCGCCTTGAGTATCCTAGCTACTATCTGCTTCGATATCTTCTTGTTCCTCGGAGTATTGCCGAGCACCACGAGCTCTATGTCCTGGGTGAGCCATTGGTATCCTTCTGCGTTGCTCGCTCCCTTGAGCTTCATCTCCCTCTCGTCCATCATCTCGAACTCCTCCTCCACCTCCACTCCGTAGATTTCTTTCATATCCTCTGCGGTAGTTATGTCGACGTAAGCGAGGGGCCCTCCTTCAGCTTCGGAGAGCTGCTGGAACAGCCCGCTCAGCTTCTTCGCTGACGCAGGCTTCATCTCGCCCCTCTGCGACTCCTCAACCTTCTTTATCCCGTCCAAAATGCTTTTTGTGCTTGCCAAGTAATCACTTCAAATAGCTATGTAGACCAGCGCTGCGGCGAGGTAGACTATTATCGCCACGGCCATCGCCCCGAGGCTGAGGTTCCTGGAGAGCCTGAAGAAGCCATCGGTGTAGTTCTTCCTCGCGTATCCCAGCGCCATGAAGAAGAGCGCTATGTCGACCACGACGATTGGCACGAGGTAGACAAGGTTGTAGGCGAAGGGGCTCTTGAAGAAGAACATGAATATGCTGATCGCGATTGCCTCAATGTAGAGCGTGAAGGCGAACCATGCCGACCTCTCCCCGCCTATGTGGAATATCAGGTTCCTTGCCTTCCTGACCTTGAGGTCGCCCTTGTAGTCCCTTATCATGCCGTGAATCTCCCTCGCGAGCCCGCTGAGGAAGACGGTGAACGATATCAGCAGTATGTTGAGGTTGAGCGTCGCTCCGGTTATCGAGTTGCCGTAGAGGAACGGTATCACCATGGAGAATGCGATGTAGACGTTGCCGATTAGCAGCATGTTCTTCATCTTGTAGCTGTAGAGGAATGCGAGCACGCTGAACGCCAGAGCTATGGCAAACGCAAGCACGTTTATGAACACGCTTGCAAGCGTCCCTATTGCGAAGCAGAAGATGGCTATCGCAAAAGCGGACCTCTCGCTCAGCACGCCGGACACGAGCGGCCTCTCAGTCCTCTTGTTCTCCCTGTCTGTGTGCACGTCGAAGTAGTCGTTTATCGCGAAAGATCCCATGCTGACAAAGATGGGGGTTATGATGCTGAGCGCGAGCACGTATGCCGATGGAAGGCCTCCTGATATAATCTCGGCTGCCACAACGGCTATGACTAGCATTATGCTGTGCTCTATCCTTGTAAGCCTCGCAATCGCGACCGCCCTGTTCATCAGATTGTATTGTGATATAACGAATAAATAGGGGGCAGGTAGGGCTTATGGGATTTTATTACTTGGCTCCCCTACAAAGCAGAATCAGATGGAACTGAAGCTAAAAGCCCAGTCTGCAATGGAGTACCTGATGACCTACGGGTGGGCCATACTCGTTGTCGCAATCGTACTAGCGATACTCTACCAGATAGGCGTATTCAGCGGACACTCACTGCTTGGAACGTCCTGTCTAGCGAGCACTGGGTATCTCTGCACATCTCCGCAGCTCAACACAACTGGGAACCTGATAGTGCAGTTCGCGCAGATTGGGCAGACCGTCACCATCACGGGGATAGCATGCACAAAGAACGCATCTACACCTACAAACATACAGAACATAGCGCAACAGCAATTGGCTACCGGCCAGAGGACCAACTTGGTGTACAGCTGCCCTCTGGCGTCCAATACGATAGGCACCACTTTCTCCGGTTACCTCTGGGTTCAATACAATACTCAGATAGAAAATGGTAACCTCGGCCGCGTGGCATCTGTCACCGCGCCCGCCTCCACTGCCGCGCCAGTTTCAGCGACCACATCCACGACCACCACAACTACCACGACGACATCGACCACTTCCATATTCTTCACCGCAACCTGCGGCGGCACCTTGACCTTGGCCGCCGGCAATAACGTTTGTACCTTCACTTCAACTGGAACCTTCACTGTTACAGGAAACCCCGGCAACGTGGCAGTACTTGTAGTCGGTGGCGGAGGGGGTGGAGGCTTTTCAGAGGGTTCGTATGGAGGTGCGGGCGGCGCTGGCGGTTTCATAGAGAACGACAACTTCGCAGTTGTCCCAATTGCCTATTCGGTAACAGTAGGCTTTGCAGGGCCCGGAGGCATCGGATTTAACACTCCCGTACAAGCTGATGGAGGCAGCAGCGCGTTCAACACGATAACAGCTTTGGGCGGAGGAGGTGGCGGAGCATCTTACTGTTGCACCGGCGGAGTCGGCAACGGAGCATCAGGTGGCTCGGGCGGCGGCGGCGGCCCTAACGTCTATGGGGGCGCAGGCGGCTCGGGAACCGGAGGGCAGGGTAACGGTGGGGGCAGCAGCGGCAGTGCAAGCGGTGGCAGCGGAGGAGGCGGAGCCGGCGGGGCGGGCGGCGCAGGCACAAGCGGTAACGGCGGCGCAGGTCTGTCCAGCAGCATCTCAGGATCACTAACGTATTACGCAGGCGGGGGCGGCGGAGGCCCATCGGGAACGGGAGGACAGGGCGGCGGAGCCGCCGGCGGGCATGGCGCATCAGCAACTGCTAACACTGGTGGTGGAGGCGGCGGCAGCAACGCAGGAGGGAACGGCGGCAATGGCGGCACCGGCATAGTTATCGTAGCCTACAACGCCCTGGGCAATGGGAACCCCTAAGCTTTTATTTATCATAAGTCAAATGTGTCCTGATTAACATGGGCAAGGCACAGTCTGCAATGGAGTACCTAATGACATACGGGTGGGCCATACTCGTTATTGCGATTGTGCTTGCGATACTTTACCAATTGGGCATTTTCG
>JAGWFU010000109.1 GCA_028867845.1 Microcaldota archaeon
CAGAAGCGTATTGCACCGATGGTGTTGATAACCACGCCTGAGACCCTGCAGAGCGTCCTGCCTACTAAGAGCATATCCCCGCACCTCAGGAACGTGAAGGCGGTTGTGGTCGACGAGATACACGAGCTTTATTACAACAAGAGAGGGGCACAGCTCTCGGTCGCTCTTGAAAGGCTGGAAGAGCTTGCGCCGGGCTTCCAGCGGATAGGGTTGAGCGCTACGGTTGGGGATGTTGATGCAGCGTCAAAGTTCCTGTGCAACAGACGAGAGTGCAAGGTGGCGAGATCAGGAAATAAGAAGGATATCTCGATATCGGTATCCCTGCCGAGGGCCTACAGGGAGAAACTGAAGCCGATGATGGAGAAGTTCAACCTTGACGACGATGCGATTGCAAGGCTTGATGCTATTGCGCAGCTTGTCTCGAGATCCGCTTCTGCCCTTATCTTCGCAAACACGAGACAGATAGTCGAGGCGCTTGGGAGCAGGCTCCTCTACCTCAACGGCACAGATTCGTTCGGGGGCATAGGCGTCCACCACAGCTCGCTCGACAGGGACGAGAGGATAGAGATGGAGAACAGGTTCAAGGATGGCAAGATAAAGAGCATAATAGCCACATCATCTCTTGAGCTCGGGATTGACATCGGCCAGATTGATCTCGTGATACAGTACGGCTCGCCAAGGCAGGCGCTCAGGCTCGTGCAGAGGGTGGGCAGAAGCGGCCACACCCAGAAGGGAGTGTCGAGGGGCGCGATAATAGCCATAAACCAGATAGAGGCGCTGGAAGCCGTTGCAGTCTATCAGAGAGCGATGAGCGCGTCGTTCGAGAAATTCTCTTCGCAGGAGGGGGCGCTCGACGTCCTGGCAAACCAGATATGCGGGATAGCCCTAGACAGGCAGGCGATGGAGCTTGCCTGGCTGCATGCGCTGCTCTGCAGGTCTCATACGTACAGGGACCTGCGGCTTGAGGACTTGGAGCGGCTTCTGAAGTTCATGGCGAGGCAGAGGATGGTGGGCTTCGATGGCAGGAACATCACTGCTGGGCCTAAGACAAGGATGTATTACTACGGCCACCTCAGCGTGATCCCTGACAGCAAGAGGTTCATAGTCAAGAACATAGTTGAGAACAGGATAATATCGAGCCTTGACGAGCGCTTCGTGGCCAATAACGTAGACGAGAACTCGGTGTTCATAACGAAGGGCCTGCCCTGGAAGGTCATAAGCATAGACAAGAATGTGATCAGCGTAGAGCCCAGCATGGAGCTCGAGGCTGCGGTGCCTGATTGGACAGGAGAGGACATACCAGTGAGCCACGAGACAGTGCAGGGTGTGTTCTCCATATTCAAGGATATTGAGGCCATTAAGTCCTCGGCTTACCTTGACAGCGATACGAAAAGCACTCTGGTGAAGTTTGCGGAGAAGCAGAAGGGGCATTTCCTGCCTTCGGGATCGAAGTTATTCGTAGAGCAGCTGGAGGGATACAAGATAATATACACTGGCCTTGGTACGCAGGCGAATGAGGCGCTCTCGAGGCTTCTGGCCCACACGCTGGGCCTAAAACTCGGGAGGAGCATTAACATAAAGTCCTCGCCTTATCTTGTCTTCATCGAGGCAGGCAGGGAGGCAGATGTAAAAAAGCTGCTGCTGGGCATAAGCTCCGATATCGTGGAGAGCAGGCTGCTTGATGCCGTGACGTCGACAGACCTCTTCAGGTATAGGTTCATCACAGTGGCAAAGCTCTTCGGGATAATAGACAGGGAGGCGGTAGTCTCGAAGTCCATTGCGAAGAGGCTACTGAAGATATTCGAGGGTACGCCGGTGTACGAAGAGACGATAAGGGAGCTGATGCGCAACTATTTCAATGTGGGGCTGGTGAAGAGGTTCTTCGATGAGCTCCATTCAGGGTCGATGCAGCTCCATGTGCTAGATGTGGAAGCGATATCGCCTCTGACGAACGTAATACTCAA
>JAGWFU010000018.1 GCA_028867845.1 Microcaldota archaeon
ATAAGACATACAGGGGGTTGTTGCGTAACCTGGCAGCGCGTCAGGCTCCAGATATTTAAAAACGGTTGAGCGCCTCGCGATGATGAGAATCTGGAAAGACCGAATATGAAGTAACCTGAAAATCAGGGTTCAAATCCCTGCAACCCCAAATCTTCTTATCAACGCACATCTCAGATGCCCAGGACCTTGTTCTCCTTCTTGAAAAGAAAGGGTCTGAACAGCGCATAGAACAAGAACACCACAGCTGCGAATGGCAGATAGCCTAGGTATCCGGGCAGCGGCATCTCGAATAGCTTCATGTTAGTTGCAAGAAGCGGTATGTTGTAGGTCCACTTCGAGAACGCGAGGAAGTTCCAGAACTCCCAGAAGAATCCCATTACTATACCTGCTGTGAAGAGCTGAAATGTAATGCTCAATCTTCCCCTCCCCGCAAAATCTATCAGGCTGGGCCTTCCGAGAATCCTGTTAAGGGGGTCAAGCAGCAGGAAGGGGCCCACCCACACGAGCGGGAACCCTATCGCAGGATCCAGAGCGGGCAGCGCCGCCGCAAAGAGGCCGATAGCTACGAGCAGCATGAGGTACAGTGCTTTGCCCTTTCTGGGCCTCTCTTTGCTCACGGTGTCGAAGCCGCCGTAGGCATTCACCGCCCTCAAGAGCGAGTAGGTGACGAGGACCGCTGGAATTATGGTGGCGAAGTCTATCAGGTGCACATGCCAGTTGTAGTTGGCGTACTGCCAGTAAGCTCCGACAAGGTTGTATCCCTCGAATATCAGCCAGAACGGTACTGAGAGCACGGCCATGAAAACGAACTCTCTGAAGTATGTGGTGAGCAGCGAGCGGCCGCTTATGCTGCGCACCATGCTGTCCACCAGCAGTATGTACCCGCCCCAGATTATCGGTATGTACCACCTCGCGAATGGCTGGACCACCAGGAAGAAGTTAGCAAACGCTAAAGCGATCAGAGCAATGCCTATGTAACCGTAGTACCTCAGCGCTATCTGTTTGAACTTGGACAAGCAGCCACCTTACCCTCTGTGACGGAATTATGTCGGAGCCAAGATTAATAATCCATAATGCTAATCCGTAATGAGCATATGGACACTGCATCTTGCGACAGGATTGCGGCGGCGCTGATAATGGCAGCTGCGCTGGAGCTGGTGGCATGCATCATCGTGGCTCAGCACCTCTATCCAGGCTACAGCCTAAACAACAACTACATAAGCGACCTCGGCGTAGGCAACACCGCATCGCTTTTTAACACAGGGGTGGCAGGATTCGGCATCATGCTTGCAGTATCGTCGCTCTTCCTCTACCTATCTGGACGCCACCTCAGGGCACTCGGATTTCTTATCGCAGGCATAGGCGGATTTGGCGTAGGCGCGTTCCCCGAATCCACGGGCCTTCCCCACGTAATATCGGCAACAGTGGTCTTCGGATCAGTTGCGGTGATGGCGCTGCTATACATGAAGGTCTTCAAGGGCCCGATAAGGTACTACACCTGGGCATCAGGGCTGTTGGGCATCGGGATATTGGCACTCTTCATCCTCGGCCTCGTTGCAGGAGTACACCTAAACATAGGTCTTGGCAAGGGAGGATTCGAGGAGATACTTTTCTACAACGAGCTTCTGTGGGCGTTCGTGACAGGCACGCTGATGATGCTGAAGCGCATCTGAGCTCAGGGCGGCGTGGTTATGTAGGTCAGGTTGGCCGTGCTGCTTATGGAGGTCTCGTTGACCGACATGTGTCCCCTCCCCTGGCTGTCGTTGAGATAGATGTACATGGTCAGCGGTATCCAGTAGTTATTGGATATGCAGGTCTGGAAAACCCCGTCCCAGTTCTGGCTCTGGTTCAGAGGCGTTATGGTCCCGTTTATGAAGGTGCAGGCCATCCCGTTCCACTCGCTCTGGTAGTAGCTCGTGTAGTTGACGTTGGTTATCTGGTCTATCTGGGTAAACTCGAGGTTGGATACAGCCGTCATGTTCAAGCCCCCTACATAGTTGGTGTGCTTGCACAAAACCTGGCCTCGATCCTGCCCTAGTATCGCGCCTATGTTGGTGCTCTCTATCGCGCTCACGTTGAGGTTGGTGCAAACTGAAGTGCCATTTGTGAGATTTGCATAGCTCACCATTATGTTGCCGTACGGCGCAAGGTCGGTGAGGTTGAAGTCGAACCTGTTCTGCCCCCTGTATTTTGCGGATATTATGCTGACTGGGGAGCTGAACGTTGCAAGGAAGGAGAGGCCGCCTTGCCCTACTTCGGCCTTCAGGTCGCCTTTGTAGGCCACTGTCGTCTGCGGTATGCTGTTCACGTACTGCTGGCTCAGGTTTGCAAGCGCATAGAAGACGTTGCCCTGGCTGTGGTTCAACGCGGCAGAGATCTGGGGCAGTACCGTCTCGTTGGTCTCTGGAAGCAGAGCAGGATTGGCGGATATGTTGCTAGAGTTGGAATACTGTATTGCAGCCCCGGCCCCCACACCTACTATTATGACTATTACTGCTATTACGCCCAATAGCTTGCCAAGGCCCATTCCCGCTACTAACTCAACGCCAGCCACTTTACCACAAGTGGTATTGGGTGAGCGGATTTAGAAGCTTTTCGCAGATGGCTCTGTCAAGGCGCGTGGAAAATTGGTCTTTATCCAGGCTTCTTATCGAACATCCCATCCAACTCATCAGATGTTGGATATTCCCTCAGGCTCTCCACAACCGAAGTTTTCCTAAGGATCTTTTCGGCGGGCTTCCCCTGCGGCCCTCCGGAATACTCGTCCCCAGAGAGTAACGATATCCTGTCGGTTATCGCGCGCCTCACAACCCCATTCTTCTCCCCTCCCCATAACTTATTCAGGGCATCAGTGTCGTGAATCTTAGCCAGCACCTCTATCTTCTGCTCAGGGGTCTTGGCCTCGTTAATCTGCTTTACCAGCAGCTCAAGCTTGTTACCATCATTTTGGATTGTTGACATATTAACCAAAGAGATAAGTGAAATGGGTAATATTTAAACGAATGGCCAACGCCGTCAATCGCCGGAAAATCCCATGGCTCACTTCCGCTATTCCTGCATCATGTCGTCGAAACGCCGCTGATGGATGCCACACCCGCGTTGGTGACAACCAATACTGTATAAACACTGTTTCCGGGCAGGGTAAGATTGAGCCGCCCCCCGGCCAAGGAGAGCGTCCCGTTGTACGACAAAGTGGCTTCCCCTGCAGGCTGCAATTCATATCCTATGCCGCTGCCGCTCCTTGATACCGTGTCAGGGGACGGCATGCCGAGTGTGCCGTTCGGGTAAGCTATCAGACCCAGAGCGTCGAGATGGCCGAGCATAAAGTACATGTTGGCCCCCTTTACCGAGATTATCTCTGGCTGAATCTCTTCACTGCGCTGCTGGCGCATGCCTGGGCTCTGGTTGGGCAGCAGCAAGACCCCCCTCACAGTTATGCTCCTTGAACCGTTGTTGTCCAGCGTGACGCTCAGGCTCGTCCTGTTCTGCGAAGAGGAGAGCAACACGCCGGATACTTTTATAGTCGGATTGGCCCTGAAAAGCAGCGCCGCCTGGCTCGGCTTCAGCGGTGACCTGACCTGCCTCTCTATCATGCCCTGGTACTGCGTCCTTGTCATGCGCTCTCCCTGGCCCTCCGCGACCACAGCCTTTGCAGAGGGCAGCATGAGGAACAGCGTCGAGTTGTCGGTGTATATCGTGGTAACCACCGGCGAGAAGTCCAGCATCACCCCGTAGTTCGCCTTCACCGTACTGTTTCCAGATACGAAGGCGGTTATCTGCCTGCTTGCGGTGCTGACCGGATAAGTCAGATTGTTCACCTCTATGCTCGCCGAGCTTATGTTGAACCGGACCGCGTCTATCCTGCTGTTGACCCTCATGCTGGCCCCGCCTATGACCTGGCTCTCGTTTATCAGGCTCATCAGGTCGAGCCTGCCGCTTGAGTTCATTGGTATCCAGGTGCCGTTGCCCGCTCCTCCCGTATGCACGCTAAGCGAGGAGTAATTTATGTAGAGGGCCTCTGTGCCGAACGGCACCTGCGGAGGGTCTGTTATGCTAACAGGAACGTAGGTGCTGCCCAACACGCCATAGGCGTACAGGTATCCGATCAGCGCCAGGACACCCAGGCCCACAGCTATTGCAACCGCCATGTTGGCCCTGCTTGCCATCCTAACGCGTATATCCGAAATCGCTAGGCCGCTAGTATTGGCCAGCCTGTAGTATTTCCATTTCCTGACGTGGCTGTTCTTCTGCTCTATCACGCCAGCGTCCTCAAGGTCCTTAAGGTGCTTGCTCACAGTGGATGGCGCAAGGCCCAGAGCCACGCTTATTACGCTGAGATTGTCCGTGCCCTCAGATATCAGCTTGAGTATCCTGTCCTTGGTGCTGCCGTGCTTGCTCATCCGATCGGTAAGAGTTCGCTTCCGACAATTATATAGCTTGCGAAACGGTTCGCTTTTGGCTTCGTTTTTCCCTGATTAAAGACGAAACTGATCAGGGCGCCGAGTAAGATTCGCATAGTAGGATACGGCGGCAACTGTCTTCAGGTCCACTATCTGCCTGTTCTTTATCATCTGCAGCGCCTCCTTGAGGCTCACCCTGAGTACCTTTATGTTTTCATTCCTGTCGAGCGACCTCTCTCCTGCCTTGAGTTCAGTGGCTATGTAGAAGTGAGCCCACAGCCTGAGCGTGCCAGGGCTCTCCGCTAGCTTGGACACGAAAGTCATCTTGCCGGGCCTGTAGCCGGTCTCCTCTTCGAGCTCCCTAGCTGCAGCCTTGGCAGGCTGCTCCCCGTCCTCTATGTAGCCCGCGGGTATCTCGTACAGGTACCTACCGAGCACACCCCTGTACTGCCTCTCGAGTACGATGGTGTCCTTTCCGAGTATGGGCAGGATCACCACTATGTCGCGCTTGCCAACGCAGTAGAGGTAGTAGCTCTTGCCCGCATTCCTTACCCTGATCTTCTCAACTGTCAGCCATCTGTTCCGGTAAACTATCGACATAAAATAGCCACAGCGCTTTCGTCATTAGTCGTTAGCGTCTAAAATACTTAAAAGAAGGGTTATATAAACCCACTAACTATTGCTTTAAGGATGTTTGACATGGAGAATGAAGTTTGCACAGCCATAGGAACGCCGAACAAGGCGATTGTGCTGTACTGGGGCAAGAGGGATTTCGACCTCAACCTGCCGCTCAACTCATCAGCAAGCATGACGCTTGACGAGAACCTCAACACCAGGACCAGCGTTATATTCTCCCCCAAGGTGAAGGCCGACACGATATACATCGATGGGAAGGAGCAGAGGATCAGTGGCAGCAGCGAGCGCAAGATAAGCGTGCTCCACGACACCCTCGATGAGATAAGGTCGCTATCCGGGATTAAGAGCAAGGCGTTGATCGTATCAAAGAACTCCTTCCCCCAGTCTGTAGGGCTCGCATCAAGCGCTTCCGGAGCAGTGACATTGGTCTATGCGGCGGTCAACGCAGCGAAGCTACAGCTGAGCAATAAGGAGATGTCGATAATGGTAAGGAAGATAAGCGGGAGCGGTTGCAGGAGCGTGTTCGGCGGGTTCTCTGCATGGAAGAAAGGCGCAAAGTCGGACGGCACCGACTCCTACGCCGAGCAGATAGAGGAGGCCAGCTACTGGCCCGAGGTAATCGACGTCATCGGGATGGTCTCCGCTGTGAAGAAGAAGGTCTCCACTGACGCAGGCCACATGATAACGAGCAAGACGAGCATATTGATAAAGCCGAGGGCCGCCCAGGCGGACAAGGATACCGTCACCATCTATGACGCAATAAGGAAGAAGGATTTCGAGAGGTTCGCCTATATCGTGATGAGGGACTCCAACAACATGCACGCCACCATGCTCGACTCATGGCCGCCGATAATCTACCTAACCGACAAATCAAGGGAGGTGATGGAGGCAATCCACGAGCTGAACGACTCAGAGGGCAAGCTAATCGCTGCATATGCATTCGACGCAGGGCCTAACCCGCACGTATTCACCACAAGGAAGTACGAGCGCAAGGTTGTGGAGATTCTGGAATCGATACTCGGTGTAGGTAAAAATTACATCACAGGTCAGGGGAAGGGCCCCAGGCTGTTGAAGGACTCTGATTCATTAATAAACCTTGACACGCTAACGCCTAAGTAGGTTTTTGGATGGGGAGAGATTTAGTTTTCATAAAGATTGGGGGCAGCGTCATAACGGACGTAACAAAACCCAGCACCGCGAAGAACTCGGAGATAAAACGATTGCTCAAAGAGATGTGGGAGGCCAAGCAGGCTAAGGACTTTGACCTTATCATAGGCCACGGCAGCGGCTCATTCGCCCACGTGGTTGGCAAGCGCTACAGGGTCAATGAAGGGCTCATAAATGAGGAGAGCAAGACCGGCGCCTCGCGCACCCACATAGCCGCGCAGAAGCTCAACCTCATACTCAACGAGATAGGGCTCGACATGGGCATACCTCTCTACTCGTTCACCGTGTCCAGCTTCAGCATGGCTTCGGCCATGAAGCTCACCTCCGGTTTTTCAAGCTCCATATCAACCGCCCTCTCCAAGGGTTTCATACCCACTGTCTACGGCGACGCGGTTCTTGACTCTGCCCAGGGCGTAGCCATATGTTCCACGGAAGAGGTGTTCAGGTTCCTATCCGAGAGCATAAGGCCTACTAAGATAATAATGGGCACAGACGTCAACGGGATATACGACATGGACCCCGTGCTCAACAAGGGAGCAAAGCTGATTAGCTCCGTGGACGGAACCAACATAAAGAAGGTCACCTCCTTCGCTGGAGAGGCCAGGAAGATAGACGTCTCGGGCGGGATGCACACGAAGCTATCCAGGCTCTACGACATGGTGAGCAAGACCGGGGCCACAGGCTACATAGCAAACGCTTCCGCTCCTGGCACGATAAAGAAGCTGATGGCCGGCAGGGAGAAGGAAGTGGAGTGCACAGTGGTAAGGAAGTGAGCGGCGCACGGGTTAAATAAGTTGCAGTCGTTATAGCTCTATGATAAAGCTGCTAATCTTCGATATAGGCGGCGTGCTTATCGAGTTCAACGAGATCGACTACATAAGGTACGTGGCCAAGAAGCACAAGCTCAGCGTGCGCAGCTTCTCCCGCGCTCTCATGCCGATGATAGACCTGATGGAGGCGGGCAGGATGGACCTCCCTGAGGTGGAGGCGCGCATGGCGGACAAGCTCCACATCCCAAATGCCTGGCTCGAGTGGGATTCCACTTACGAGAGGATTGCGAAGCCGAAGACGGACGTGAAGAAGCTCCTCGTCAGGCTGTCCCGTAGGTACAAGGTAGTGCTGCTCTCCAACGTAAGCGAGACAAGATACGACGTGATGAAGAGCGACCTGATACACGACCTCAAATTCAGGACCTTCGCCTCCTGCTACCTCAAGATGAGGAAACCCGGGCCAAGGATATACAGGTACGTGCTCTCCAAGATGAAAGTATCCGCAGACGAGGCTCTTTTCGTCGACAATCTGTTGGTCAACGTCAGGGGGGCAAGGAAGGTCGGGATAAGGGGCATACAGTTCAAGAGCTACGCCCAGCTTGTAAGGGAGCTGAGGAAGGCCGGCATAAAGGGGTAGCCAAGATGTCAGGCCATGGAATATTTGAGAGGCTGTTCGCGGGTAGGTGGATAGCTGGCCCTGATATAGACGACGCCATATCTGTGGCGAGAAGGTTCAACGGCAAAGGAGTGTCAGCAGTGTTCAACTACCTTGGGGAGGACCTCAAGGACAAGGGTATGGTTGAAGACGCAGTGCAGGTCTACTCCGAGCTGATAAAGAGAATAGGCAGCGAGGGGATAGTGGCGAGCATCTCGGTGAAGCCCACACAGCTCGGGGCATCGATAAGCTATAAGACCTTCCTAAGTAACTACACCCGGATAGTCAAGCTTGCGAAGAAGAATGGCGTCTTCGTCTGGTTCGACATGGAGTCAAGTGGAATGATTGACACTGTGATAAGGGCGTACAGGAAGGACATGAAGAGCAAGGATACCGGAATCTGCTTACAGGCATATCTGACCAGAAGTTATGAGGACGCGGTAGGCCTGTGCAAGAAGGGTGCGATAATAAGGCTGGTCAAGGGGGCTTACAACGAACCCCCTGATGTCGCATACCAGACCAAGGAGGCAGTTACCTCTAACTACGTAAGGATAATGGAGTACCTGTTCAGGCACTCAAAGAGGTTCATGATAGCCACGCACGACCTTGGCATAATCGAGCACGCCCACAGGCTGGACAAGGGGCACAAAGGCGAGGTCGAGTACGCGATGCTAAACGGCATAAGGAACAGGTACGCAGTGGCCATGGCGAAGAAGGGCGACCGCGTAGCTGTCTACATACCCTTCGGCAGGGCGTGGCTCAACTACTCATACAGAAGGCTTAAAGAAGCGGGCCACATATCATTAGTACTGAAATCTATATTCGAAGATCAGGGTGTCTGAATGGAGGAGAAGAAGGGCCTTACTGCTAAGAAATCTGATAACTTCTCGGAGTGGTACACCCAGGTTCTGCTGAAGTCGGATTTCGTCGACTACACATCCGTCTCCGGCGCCATGGCGATGAGGCCTGACAGCTACTTCGTCTGGGAATCCATACAGAAGGCGGTCGATCCCAAACTCAAGGAACTTGGGATACACAATACAGCATTCCCGATGTTCATACCTGAGAAACTTCTCTCGAAGTTCGCATCCCATATGGAGGGATTCGCGCCTGAGGTCGCATGGGTGACCAAGGCGGGAAGCACAGACCTCGAGGAGAGGCTGGCTGTGCGCCCCACTTCGGAAGCCATAATGTACGACAGCTACGCTAAGTGGATAAGGTCCTGGAGGGACCTCCCCATGAAGCTCAACCAGTGGAATTCAGTGGTAAGGTGGGAGTTCAAGCACCCGACGCCTTTCATAAGGACCAGGGAGCATCTCTGGAACGAGGGGCATACTGTTTTTGCTACGGAGCAGGAGGCAAGGGAGGAGAGGGATCCCATACTCCAGATGTACCTCTCGGTGCTCAGGGACTATCTCGCCCTCCCCGGAATCGTAGGGAGAAAGACGGAGACCGAGAAGTTTGCGGGCGGAGTTGAGAGCTACAGCATAGAGCACCTCATGCCCGACGGAAAGGCTGTCCAGGGCCCGGCATTCCACTTCGACGGCCAGAACTTCTCGAAGACTTTCGAGATAACCTTCCTAAACAGGGAGGAGAAGAAGGATTATGCCTGGCAGAACACCTTCGCAATATCCTCGAGGGACATAGGTGTCATGGTTGCAACCCACGGGGACGACAAGGGATTGGTAATACCCCCGCTTGTCGCAAGGATACAGATAGTGATAGTCCCGATATTCAAGAACGAGAACAAGGATAAGGTCCTTGCGGAGGCGCAGAAGCTCAAGACAAAGCTATCCCACAAATTCAGGGTGCACCTTGACGATGACGACTCCAACTCACCCGGATGGAAGTACAACTACTGGGAGCTCAGGGGAGTACCTTTCAGGATAGAGATCGGGGAGAGGGACATAACAGCGAACAGCGTCGTGGTGGTTAGAAGGGATACCGCAGAGAAGGCCAATGTCAGGATTGGCGGGCTCGATGACAAGTTCGACGAACTCATAAGCCAGATGCAGAAGGACCTCTACGAGAGGGCAAGCTCGTTCCTTGAGGCCAACACCCACAGGGCAAAGGATTTCGAAGAGATGAAGAAGATACTGGAGGAGAAGAGGGGCATAGTCGAGGCCGGATGGTGCGGATCTGAGGAGTGCGAGGAGAAGATAAAGGCGATTGGCGCGAAGATAACCAACATGCCACTTGACAAGCAATCGGCTGCCAAGAGCATGACCTGCGTAGTCTGCGGCAACCACGCCAGGCACGTCGCCAACGTTGCTAAATCATATTGAACTTATTTATCCTAACTGGACCTGTCTATAATCTGAGGTAGCCTATGGCCATCAAACTAAATAATGAATCTGCAGAACTGGTAGGCATACTTTTAGGTGATGGCTCATTTTATATCCATGGCTATAACCGTGAAGTAGACATAGCTCTAAACACTAAA
>JAGWFU010000110.1 GCA_028867845.1 Microcaldota archaeon
TAACAGGGATAACGGGGCAGGACGGTGCATACCTGGCAAGGTTTCTAACTAAGAAGGGGTATGACGTCTACGGCACCTACAGGAGGATAAGCACACCCAATTTCTGGAGGCTAGAGTACCTCGGCGTATTCGACAAGGTCAACCTCATACCTACTGAGCTCAACGATGCGGGTTCTCTTACAGAGGCGCTAAAGATCTCGCACCCGAACGAGATATACCACCTCGCCGCGCACAGCTTCGTGGCATCCTCATTCGAGGCGCCCATAGAGACGGGAAGCGTCTCAGGGTTGTCGGTCATGAGGCTACTCGAGGCTGTGAGGCAGGTTTGCGAGGACGCGCGATTCTACTTTGCTGGAACGAGCGAGATGTACGGACACTCGGGACTGGCGAACAAGGGCGCCCTCAATGAGGACAATGTGTTCAAGCCCATGAGCCCCTACGCCGCCTCAAAGCTATACGGCTACTGGGCAACGAGGATATACAGGGAGGGCTACAAGCTCTTCGCATGCAACGGCCTGCTCTTCAACCACGAATCCCCGATCAGAGGGCTTGAGTTCGTGACGAGGAAGGTGACAAATGGCGCTGCGAAGATAGCTAACGGGCTGAGCAAGGAGCTCGCGATGGGCAACATATTCGCGAAGAGGGACTGGGGATACGCGCCCGAGTACGTGGAGGCGATGTGGCTTATGCTCCAGCAGAAGACCCCTGACGACTATGTGATAGCAACTGACGAGATGCACAGCGTAAAGGAGCTGATAGAGATAGCGTTCGAGAGGCTCGGTCTCGACTGGCACAAGCACATCAAGCTAGACAAGAGGTTCAGGAGGCCGCTAGACGTTCTTGAGCTGAGGGGCAACTACGGCAAGGCTGCCCAGAAGCTTGGATGGAAGCCCAAGACGAAGTTCAAGGAGCTGATAAACATAATGGTGGACGAGGACAACAGCAGGTGGCAGCGCTGGCAGAAGGGGGAGAGCTTCCCCTGGGACGCGCCCAACTACCCGCACGAGAACAAGATCCTCACAAGGGCATTCAAGATGTAATAATCCGGAGATACTTTGGCAAGATACTCGCACAGGATGTGGCAGGATCTAAAGGTCTTCGTAAGGGACCCTAAGGCGGGGTTCAGGCTGCTCTACGAATTGAGGGTTCGCGCAGGGAGGTACAACCTCCTTAAGGAGACCTTCATGGTGCAGCCCTACATCTGGCTGGCCAAGCGCCTCAGGCCAAACACTACACTTATAGACATAGGCGCAAACATAGGAGACACAGCGATATACTTTGCGATGAGCGACAGGGTGCGCAAGGTGATAGCGTACGAACCTATGCCATACACCTTCAGCGAGGCTAGGCATAACGTCGATATGTCGCCTTACAAGTCGAAGGTCACGCTGGTCAACAAGGCCGTATCATACAATGCTGGTTCCAAGAGGATAGATGCGGATATGTTGGGCAGCAGCGCCTCAGATTTCAATGAGATGCCGGAATCAGGCAGGGGAACGATGGTAAGCTCAGTAACCCTTCAGGAGGCATTGAAGGGGCTAAGTAACGTAGCGATAAAGTGCGACTGCGAGGGCGCGGAGCGTACGCTGTTCAGTAATGTGGACCTGAGCAAGGTTTACGCTATACAGGTGGAGTACCACGACTGCCTTCCAGAGGTGGTTGGGGCGCTGAGGCAAAAGGGGTTCAAGACCACCAGCAAGGGAACTAAGGAGATGGGCATGGTGTATGCCACAAGGTAAAAAGCTTTATTGCAAACTTATGTTGATACAATGGCGCCGAATGTGATATTGATTGTCTGCGACACGATGAGGAAGGACGCAGTCAGCGTATACAATAAGTCGGCCAGGACGCCATTCCTTACCAAGTTCGCAAGGGACGCGGTGGTCTACCACGACGCCATAGCGCCCTCGTCATGGACATTTCCCTCCCATGTCTCCATGTTCACCGGA
>JAGWFU010000111.1 GCA_028867845.1 Microcaldota archaeon
ATTCTCTCCCTTTCATGTTGGTGGGACAATGGGAAACAACAAGAGGGGACTAGTCGTATACAGCGACACCGGTCTGGTGCAGTCCAAGCAGTACTGCAGGGAGGACGAGGTGGGTGGCCACATAAGGGACCTCCTCGGAATGTGCACAGACACCATTAAGATTGTCATAAAGCTGGACGGCAAGTAGTGATGGGATGGGGAAGAACGAGACAAACATGTTAGCGGAGCCCAGGGCGAGGTGGCACAGGTTGCGCCTTGGCAATGTGAAGGCAGGCATAGAGGAACTGGCGGAGGCGCTGATATGTATGCCCGTTGTACAGGAAGTGTATGCTGACGACGATGGGAGGAGCCGTATCGTTAAGATAAAGCTGGCAGGGGAGAATAATGTCGAGTACGTAATCGGCAACATATCGCACAGGTTGTACAGGAGGTTCTGCACTGCGGCAAGCAATGCAGACGTGAAGGGATGACGCTGGTGGGCATATGAAGAAGAACTACAAGATATCGTACGTGAAGACGACACAGACCCCGCAGTTCGTGGTGGTCGCAGAGGTGGAGATGGGGGAGAGCGGAACGCCCGAGGAGGCGGTGGAGAAGATAAGGGCGGACAAGTCGCACAGGTACCACAGGCTGTTCGCGGACGAGGAGATAAGCATCATCAGGGTGGAGGAGCTGGAGTAGTATTAAGTCGACAGGGAGCGGTCACGCGAGGTGGCCCTCCCTCTCCTTTGTCCCGCACCTTATGCACCTGTACATCGTGGTGGTGCCCTCGTCCCCGCCCGTCATCTCGTGGAAGACTATCGTGGACTTGTTGAACCCGCACTTGCTGCACACGTGCTCCACCCAGTCTACGAACTCCTTCTTGTCGCCGCAGTTCATGCACTCGAGGTAGACCTTGCCGTCCTCCTCCTTGGGCGTTAGTATGACCTGGCATTTGTTGCAGAAGAAAAAATTCTTCATGGAGTTCCCTAAATTGACTGAAATAGTTTTGCAGCAATAAGATAAATTAGCTTTCGTCACTGGCTGGTACTCAATTGGCGCTCTTGCTCTTCTGCTTCTGGTGCTTTCCGTGGAACTTGTGCATTATCCCGTCCAGTCTCTCGGTTCTCGGGAGGTCGAACCTATCAAATGATCCATTAATTGCCGTGCCTACGCAGGGTGGGGTCTTCTCCGTCCTTTCAACCGTGCATTTTGAGCCGTTCCTCATCATCTGTCTGTACGCCCTTGAGATTCTGCTCCCTTCTCCTGGTGTGCCTTCCCCTATCGCCGCGGTTCCCATATTGATCTATACTGTATTCTGGATTTCCTTATATTTATAGCTAACGATGGGTGCCGCTCAGTGCCTTATCGGGAGCGGGACCGCTATGCCGTCCTTGACGTAGGCGTACTCGCCGCTGCCGTTCTGGTTCCTCTTGTATATCCTGAACCCCTCCGGCATGTTCGCCCCCCTCAGCAGGTTGGCCACGTCCCTCTCTATGAGATTATCAGGGGTGATCAGCCTGCTCGATTCATCTTCGAGCAGGTTCTCGTGCAGCCTTACGTACTCCTCCGGCCCTATCTCCACCCTGTTGATGTCTATCCCTATCCTGAGGCAGTTGTCCTCCTGCTTGCACTCGGCCACCACGTCCGCGCTGAATAGCTGGCTGTGGGAGCCGCTGCCGTATCCCGCCACCACGCCCTTGAGCCTCCTCTTCATCTCCTCCGCGCCGCCCCTTGCCGCCCTGTCCACCGCCTCGATGTGGCTCTGCATCAGGCTCGCCAGCGAGACGAACACCGAGCTCGAGTAGGAGTTCCCGATGCGCGAGGGCAGCTCTATGGCGCTCGCTATCAGCAGTCGCTCGGCGAACCTGGCGAACTGCGGTGTCTTCCTCACCTCGCCGAGCCACTTCATGTAGTCGATTATGTTCTTGTCCTCCTGGAGGCAGTGGAGCTGCTC
>JAGWFU010000112.1 GCA_028867845.1 Microcaldota archaeon
TCTTTTCACGACGAAACGTCGTACCTCAGATGGTAGTCTCATAGGTGTCTCTACTCTGGGGAACTGGTCTAGGGAACCCCAATATGTTGGGGTTCTCTGAAAAAGAATAAGATACTGTAAAGTGGGGAGTTTACAGGTTTACTTTACAGTTACGCTGCGTTTTCGAACCTGGTGGAGCCGCCCCAGAGCCTCTCGAACCAGGCCTCTGCATCCTTGTGCTTTATCGCCACTATGTGCTCGTTCTTCCTGTTGATTATGTTGAGCGGGGGTATCTTGTATGCGGTGTGGTCGTCCAGTATCATTCGCTCGTGCTGCCTGTGGGCCTCGCTCTCCTTGATTATCCTGAGCTCGAACTCAACGCCCCTGTTGGCCAGCTCGGCCTTGAAGTCGTTGTACGCCTTGGTGAAGTCGTCCCCGAGCCTGTCGCCTGTGGTTAGTATCGATATCTTGGTGTAGGCGCCCATGTTGGTGCCCACCAGCCTGGCAAGATTCTCTATCGCCCTGGAGTCTATGTGCATGTCGAGTATCCTCACGTTGCCGCTCAGCTTCTTCATAAGCCTGTTGGATATCATGAGCATGTTGGAGTACGGGGTCTCGGGGTTTATCTGTATCGGCGCGGCCGACCTCCTCTGCGTGGGCCTCTGCGCTATGCTCCGCAGGCCTAGCACACCGGCAGCTATCGATATCAGCCCTGCGAGGTAGGGCACGTAGGAGAGCACGGAGAAGCCCGGGAAGGTGAAGTTGAGGTTGAGCACGCCGGCGAGCACGAGATATGCCACAGCGCAGAACACGAGCGCGTAGCTTGTGAACCTTAGGTGGGACTTGGAGAATATCCAGAGCGCGCCTATCACCGCCATTATTATCGAGAGCGGGAACATCATGTAGACAAGAGAGAGCGCAAGCGAGACTGCGGATGATTGCGAGACCAGCGAGGTTATAGCTGCGCTAGGCGTTATGTTGTAAGCGTTGAGAGCGCCAGATATCCCGTAGTAAAGCCCTATCGCGAAGGAGAGGTGCTCTGTGAAGTAGAACACGGAGAGCAGGGAGAGCAGCCCGCCTACCAGTGCTAGCGCGCTAACGAGCCTCCAGTCCTTGACGTCCATGGTATCATTTGGGTTTTGTTTAATAAAGCATATGCCATCAGAGCAGCGTGACCCCGAAGTAGATGCCAAGGGCTATGAGTATCCCGAGCATCAGCGGCGGGATTGCGGGAAGGGCCCTCCTGTACTTCTTGAGTATCGCCATTGTGATCACCAACCCTAGCACTCCGCCAGTGGCCACGACGAGGCTGAGGGTGAAGTCCATGTGCACCTTGTACGCGGACACCGCGACCATCAGCGGAACCGCGAGGTCGCCGTTGCCCAGCCCGCTGCGCGCAGACACAGGGACCATGCCCTCTTTGACCAGCGACGCGGACAGGCCGCCCTGCTTCACCAATGCCGGCCTTTCCTTCTGGTACTCGACGAGCTGTTCCCTGCTTAGCGCGCCGACAGGCACAGCCTTTATCTCGTCTGTGGTTACCATGAAAGAGAGGTTGTTGCGCATGGCGATGTCAGCCAGGGCGACCATGTGCTTGGTCACGAATACCGCGATGAAGTCGTAGACAGCCAGGATCGCCATGAACAGCAGAGCAATCCAAAAGTTGAATATCGCGCCGAGCAGAAGGCCTGCGCCTATGCTGGCCACCATCGTGGTTGTATTCCTGAGCCTCGGAATCTTCCTCTTTGCAGCAAATAGCGCGACCGCAGCCACGAAGGCTGCGATTGACGCCGGCGAAAGGGCGTTTCCGAAGAGAGTGGAGTAGGATGATCCTGCAAAGTAACCGAACAGGATGATGAATAGGATGTAAGCGCCTATGACTACGAGCACCGCCTCTAGCAGTAGCATCATCTTGTCCCCCTTGTAGACCTTGAACAGGACAAGAAGCAGTATGGT
>JAGWFU010000113.1 GCA_028867845.1 Microcaldota archaeon
GAGGATACTCAGGAAGGATATTGCCGTACTTCAAGAAGAACGACAAGAGACCGGAGGCAAGGGGTTTCATTAAGTCATCGTTCTCAGACGGGCTGCAGCCTATAGAGTTCTACCTGCACGCAATGGGATCGAGAGACTCGCAGATGTCGAAGTCGCTGGTCACAGCTCAGAGCGGTTACCTGCAGAGAAGGCTGATCAACGCCATGCAGGACTTCTATGTCGACGAGAACCTGAGCGTAAAGGACGCGAGCGGCTCTGTCATACAGACGCTGTACGGCGGAGACGGGATAGACCCGACTAAGGTCAGGCTAGTCGCAGAGAACAAGGAAGACTGATGATATTATGAAGGATGACAAGAAGAAAATGACGGTAACGCCAGGAGAGGCCGTTGGCACAGTAGCCGCGCAGTCCATAGGCGAGCCGAGCACTCAGATGATATTGAGAACGTTCCACTCAGCAGGTATAGCCTCAGTAGTGACGACAAAGGGTCTCCCTAGGATCATAGAGCTTGTAGACGCGAGGAAGAGGCCGAAGTTCCCCATGATGCAGATATACATGGAAAAAGGAATAGCGAACAAGTACGAGAAGGTTAGGGAGATATGGAGGAAACTAGAAGACGTAAAGGTCTCCAACATAATTAGACAGTTCGAGGAGGACTTCAGGACAGGGAGCATGGTTCTTGATCTGGACAAGGAGAAGCTCTCGCTTTATGAGATAACACCAAAGTTCATAGTCGGCAAGCTCTCGAAGATGGAAACGATAACCGCTGACGTCGATGGCGACGCAGTGAAGGTCAAGGTCAAGAAGAAGGAGAGCATAAAGGCTATGAGGACAACTTTCGTGCACGTGCTCAACGCATCTATCATGGGAGTGCCTGGGATAAACAAGGCGCTCATACAGCAGAACGAGGATGACACGTTCTACATAACGACGAGCGGAAGCAACATGGAGAGGGTCATGGAGATAGATGGCGTCGACAAGTGGCGCATCTACTGCAACGACCCATTTGAGATGGCGCGCGTATACGGCGTAGAAGCATCAAGAAATCTGCTTGCTAACGAGCTCATCGGGACGATCAAGGAGGAGGGCCTCACTGTCAGCTTCAGGCACATCGGGCTTCTCGCTGATGCGATGACGTACACAGGTGCGATAAGGAGCGCAGGAAGGCACGGTATTGCTGGAGACAAGGACTCGGTCTTCGCCAGAGCGGCATACGAAGAGACTGTAAAGCACTTCATAAACGCAAGCGTATTCGGCGAGAAGGACCCTCTGAGAGGAGTCGCCGAAAACATACTCATCGGAAAGCAGATAGGCCTCGGCACTGGAAAGGTCAAGCTTGCCGTCAAGAAAGAGGACATAAAGAAGCTCAAGAGCAAGTGAGCCTTTACAGCAGAGACGCACACTAATTTTATATATTTGATTGATGTTAGGTTTAGCCATAGAGTTCGATCTGATGAGCAGGACAAAGACAACGGTCCCAAGCATAGAGGACTACTACTCAAAGCTGAACCTGGGGGCTTTCCTGAGGAACGACAGCGTTAGGAGAACGATAGATAGAGCGAACGAGTCGCTCGGCCTGGATGTTAGGGTGGTGATGATAATCACCGGCATTCACGAGACGTTCATGGAGAAAAAGAAGATAGGCCCCAACCAACGCGGCGACAAGTACAAGATGCAGGTTGCTGCAGGGTCTACACACGTGGGCATAGAGATGGAGTTCATAAGGACTCATGACAGCTCGTTGATAAGGACTGTAGACGAGATAGAGAGCGCATATGGCACGAGCAGAAGCGCACTTTTCAGCATATCTGACGAGATACTCAAGACACTGAGGCTGAACAGGATTCCTGTAGACAGCATGGAGTACGCGAAAAGAAGCGT
>JAGWFU010000114.1 GCA_028867845.1 Microcaldota archaeon
GCGACCTCGCGGAGAGATACGGGGACAACACGCTGTTCATAATAACCTCGGACCACGGGCAGGGGCTCAACGAGCACGGATTCATAGGCCACGGAACATTCCTCTACGATGAGCTGGTGGAGGTCCCCTTCATGGTCAGGCTGCCAGGAGGCGGGAAGCCCATGGGCACGGGCCGCTATCTCTCGCTGACAAGGGTCAGGGAGTTCATACTTTCAGGATTGGAGAGCGGCAGCTTCGACACCTCGATGCTGTACTGCAAGGAGGCGTACGCCGAGAGCTTCGGAGTGCCGTCCAACCTCACGATGTCGGCCAGCATAGACAAGGCAAAGCTCAAGAGGGCTGAGAAGTACACAAGGAGGAGGTTCAGCTAGGTGGCACGATGAAGAGGGTACTCATACTTGACACTCCTTCGCGCTTCACCAGGTTCGGCGGCGAGCAGAGGATGGCCGGCCTCATATACCACGGGATCTCAAAGAGGTTCAAGACTTATTATCTGGGATCTGAGACAGCGTACCTCAAGACGGACCAGAACTCGTTCATACTCCCGCACGTAGAGGGAGGAAAGAAGTCCAGCCTCTACGACAGCACTCTGGTCAGGATGGTCTACTACCTCGTCCACATAAGGGGGCTGAGGTATCTCAGGGATTACAAGGGCAAGATAGAGGAGTGGCTGGACGGCATAAAGCCGGACGTAATAATCGAGAACTCGGTGCAGGACTACAGATTGTCTTCTCTGATAAAGGAGAGGTTTCCAAAGGCAAAAAGGATTTACATAGACCACGGAAGCATATCCACGCTTGATAAGGGCTCTGTGCTGGACAAGCATAACATACCACTCAGCATAGGCACCGGACTATCAGGAGTCAGCCTGGACAGGATAAAGAGAAGGTTCTTCGAGTCCTTCGACCTCTGCGTCGGGCTCAACATGGAGCAGTACAAGGCCATCAAGGAGTACACGGGCAAGGCGGCCTACATACCCAACGGCATAGAGAAGCCCATTGCGGTCAACGAGCAGCAGAGGAAGAGGATAATGGAGAGGTACGGCATAAGCAAGGGCGACTTCGTGGTGCTCAACATAGGCAGGATGTTCGAGAGGCAGAAGAACGTGAGCATGCTGATCAAGGCGTTCATGACCACGAAGGGAGACAAGATGAAGCTGGTGCTAGTAGGCACGGGACCGGACCTGGCGTACTACAAGAGCCTTGCGGAATCTGACGGCAGGATAATATTCCTGGGCACACTGAGCGAGGAGGAGCTGAGCGCGATGTACTACGTGTCCAGCCTCTTCGTCCTGCCCTCGATCTGGGAGGGATTCCCGCTCACGCTGCTGGAGGCGGCCAACCACGGAGTGCCGATTATACTATCGACAAATACGTACTTCGAGGACTTCAAGAGAAAGGGGATAAAGATAGACACATTCGACCCCTACAGCGAGGAGCAGATAAGCAAGATGATTGTCTCTTACTTCGGAAGCAAGAGTAAGAGAATGTCGGCTTCGAGAGAGTCGGCAAAGATAAGCAGGGCGTTCAGCCTGGAATCGATGATGAAGAAGTACGTGGCGCAGATAGAGAAGCTGTGATCAGCCCAGCTTGCCAACATACTTCTCTATCTTATTGTACCTCTTTATCATGGCAGCGAAGTTTTTCTTCATCTCTGCGGGCTCAATTTTCAGCTTTGCGACTCCGGTATTCATCGCGCACTCGGCAACCGCCTCCGCAACCCCTGCGGTGGCCTTGATCGCAATCTTACCGTCGTTGAAGTCAGGCACTATGTAGTCCCTCGTTAGCTTCGACTTCTTCACAGTCTTGGCAATAGCGTCCCCTGCGGCGATCATCATGTCCATG